>URLB01000071.1 GCA_900548595.1 uncultured Eubacteriales bacterium | reverse complement strand
GGGGTCATATACGCCGTTTATTTCAACATTCGGAATAGAAGGATTTACGGCTGAAATACTCTGTAAAAGCGTTTGGAGCCGTTTAACATCATCATTTTCCAACCCTTCGGAAAGTATATATCCAGGATATATTAATGAAGTTTCCGTTTGATATTCGGGAGGTATGGTTTTTAATACAGTATTATATGCGTTTGTAAGCGATCTCCATGTGTCGCGCCCGACTATACCGTCAACAGTAAGTCCTTGTAAATTTTGGAAAGCCATAACTGCTTCCTTTGTTTTTTCCCCGAAATAACCGTCAACTGTTATATCCGGGATTTGAGGATAAAAATATGCCACAACATCTAAATAATATTGAAGCGTTTTTATATAGTCGCCTGACATACCTTCGGTTAAAAGAGACGGATATATTGGCGATACGTCTTCGTATGTCAGTCTGTCTGCTGTCAGCTCGGCAAGACGGGCTATTCCGTTAAATACATTTTTTATTTTATACCATGTAGCTTTTCCTACGATACCGTCCTGCGAAAGGTTAAAAATGTATTGAAACTGTCTCACGGCGTCTTCGGTTTGAGTACCGAATATTCCGGTTAAGTTTGTTATTTTCGGAATAGAAGGATAGTTGTCAGATATTCTGTTTAATTGCCTCTGTATTGTCAGAACTTCGTTTCCGCTGCTTCCAAGTTTCAGAGGAAACCCGGGATATGATTCTACATTGGAGGATATGGGGGCGTTTTCGATTATATTTATATCGTTTCCGTAGTAGTAACGAAGTATTTCGTATGGCATGTATCCTTGATTTGCCAGGTCAACAGTACCCCATTGGGACAGACCTGTGCATGTGCTTGTAGTTCCATTGCAGTATGATGCAAAAAGAGGAACTATACTTCCCTGACGAACTATATAGTCGTTAAATATTTCATCGACTATTTGAGAAACGTTTTCAAAAATTTCCCTGTCTTTTACAAAATAATGGTCATACTGAGTACTGTTGGTTATATCAAAATCATAACCTTTACTACGATACCATTCGGTGTATATTCGGTTTAACGTATATGATATTTGCGCATATATATTTGCCCTTACGGCATTTTCCGGCCATGTCGGATATATTTCGCTTGAGGCTACGTTTTTTATATAATCGGGAAAACTAACGGTTACATTTTCAGCCGGACTGTCCGGCGGTCCGAGGTGTACGGTTATAATTTCCGGTACATAGGGCAGTACTTGTGTTGACATTATTTACCTCCTCTTATAAGTTGTTAAAACTTCTTTCATTAACAGGATTGTCATATTCTATATTTACAGCGCCAACATCGGGTTTTAAAGAAACCGGCTGAAGGGAAGTTATGTCTTCAAAAACAGGCACATCATAAAAATATTCGGTTAAGTATCCGTCGGCTGAAACAGATATATCATATGTTGAGTAAGGTTTATAACTGCCGGGAGAAAGAGAAAGGCTTTTATCAGGTGCAGGAAGCGGAATTTCGGATGTTTTTCCGTTAATATCCGTTAGAAGTGTTTTACCGATGTACATATTATCCCCGATATTTTTACTTACAGTGATTTTGGCATTTGGAATCGGAATTGCTCCGGAAGATACTTGAAAAGTTAAATAGCCGCTTTTAGGATTTTCGTATATATAACCGTTCATTAACGATGAAAAGGTATTTTTATTTTTTTCTTCATTCTGTTGTGCCGATAAATTTTGATTGGGAATTGAATATGGGTACATTTATATTCTCCTTTTAGACGTTATTACATATTATTCATATAAAGTATTTTAGCTTCATATTTTTAGAAATTTGTAAGAAATTTATAGTACCAATATTAAATATATGGTGGTAGTATAAAAACATAACGAAGAGTTTTGAACAGAGGAGGTTGTTGAAAATGAAAAAATTTTTATTAGATATTTTAGCTTTGGCGGGAATAGCGCTGGTTTCTCTCTCTTCAGTATCACATGTTGCTTTTGCTGCGGAAGTGATAGAGAAGCCGGAGTACAAAGCTATTGTTAACGGAATTGAACTTGAAAACCAGACATACGAAAACATTGACCATGCACATATGTATCCCGTAAGGGAAATGAGTGAGATACTCGGTTATACAGTAGAATGGAATGACGAGGAAAAATCATGTCTTGTTTCTTCCGAAACTGTGCCGAGCGTAAAATTTTACATAGGAGAGGATAAGTACGTTTATGGAGCCGATGCCGTGGCAGAACTCAAGGCTGTTCCGGAAATAAAAGACGGACGTTCTTATGTACCATCAACATTTTTCAGCAAGTTTTTTTCATTGGATATGAGAAATATGCCTGACGGCACAGTAAATATAACATCTCCTGTTGAAGTACAATTAAAAGAGAATGAAGCTAATATTGTAAAAAGCGGAGATTTATTTTCTGTAAGGCTTGAGGAAAATGCAAGCACAGGATATGCTTGGACTGTTGAACACTACAATGATGTGCAGCTTATAAAGACAATAACGGATCAGGCTATGAACAACGGAACAGAAGAAATCGTAGGAGCGCCGAGTATGAAAACATGGATTTTCAAATGCGATGAACCGGGAGAATATAAAATAAAATACACATACGAACGTAGTTTTGAAAAAAACAGCGCCTCTGAAACACATGAATATAAAATAACAGTTGAATAAACTTTGAAAAATAATAATAAAAGCCGCTGATATAATTTAGGCAATAACTGAAATCGGCGGCTTTTGCTCTTGGAGGAATTTTATGAATTTTAAATTCAATACAGAATATAATTTAACTGCTCTGACCGCAATGGCAAAGACCCTCAGAAAGACCGTGAGAAAAAGGAAAAATACAGCGTCCCGTATATTCGGATGTGTAGTTATAGTCTTGGCGCTGATTTTAATTATTCCGTTTGGAGATGAAAGGTTTGTTCTTAATTTCAATAGGATTATAACTTTAGCCGCCGCCATTGTTATTTTGGCAGTACTCTTGTTTGAAGATAAAATAAATGCTTATTTTGCTAAAAAACGTATGATAAAAGGAACGGATACTGCGGAAAGTATTTTTGAAGAGAATGAATTCATTTCGGAAACAGAACTGGCAACAAGCAGATGGCAGTATGAGAGCATAAAAATAATAGCTGAAACAAATGATTATTTTGTATTTGTATTTGATATGAATCATGCACAGGTTTATGATAAAAAGTGCTTATCAGAAGAAAAAACGAATGAGTTTCGTGAATTTATATCCGAAAAAACAGGTTTAAAAATATTAGAAATAAAATAATTTTTAAATAACGCGCATATTTAAATATGCGCGTTTCTGCTATTTTGTGTATATTTACTCGTTGACAGGACTTTCAATACTATCTTTCCATATAAATTTATCGAGTTGTTCTCCGAAAAGTTTTCCCGACCATTTGACCGACCTTCCGACTAAAACGGCATGTATTATAGTGCCTTCTCTTATACCGTAAAGTGTACCGAAATAGGTAAGGGAGAGTATTATTGATATTGTAACTATAGTTATATCACATATATTTTTTGCCGTCGGAAATGGAACTTTAAACCTCTGCGCAACAGCCTGCGCCAATCCTTCTGCCGGAAGAGCCATAAGTTTAGGGGTCATATATATTTTTATGGCGGCGCCTAAAAGAAAGGCACTTAAAATTGTATATATGATCTGAAGCGGATATGTGTCGCATGGAGGAAGTATATAATTTACAAGAGCTACAGCCGAATTTACAAATACTCCGTATATTATGGCAAGCAATACTTGTACAAAGTTTATAATTTTAAAGTCTTTTCCCAGCAGCAGCCATTGTATGAATACGAATGAAGCAAATACAATGGATGTTACAAGACCGAGATTTGCGTCAAGTATAAGGCTTATTTCGTTTGGCAGAGAAGAATTCGGAGAAATGCCGAGGGGCGTCATTTTAGAAATGGCGATTGCAACAGCGGTAAGATATATACCGAGCATATATACCGAAAGACGTTTAATAAGTTGAGAAGTTGATGTTTGCATGTTTAACTCCTTTATATAATGATATAGAAAATGATTCTATATTATACAATAATATTCTTGAATTAACAAGATTTTTATACCGATTATGTTATTTTTTTGATATAATACGCCTTTTTCTCATTACAGATTATTTTTGAGAGTCTCAACAATACAAAAATAAAAATTAGTTTGCTTACCTTAAAATTAATTTTGTTAAATATTAATAGTTTTTTTATAATATGATTATTTAATTTGTCTATTGGGGATATTGGCTAAGATTACGGCAAATGATACAATAAAAATGAAAATGTGAGGTTTTCCGCAACTGACGGAGGCATGGGGCGCACCATGGGGAAACGGAAAATAATATTGATATGTCGACCGTCTGGGCAGGTTTTATCATATTAACAAGGGATAGGACTGCCCTTTTTTAGTTCCGGTAACTTATATTTGCTAATATTTTTAGTGATTTACGGAGGTAGATTGTATGAAAAAGGTAGCTATTATTATGGGAAGCGACAGTGATTTACCTGTAGTTTCCAAGGCGTGCGATAAACTTGACGAGTATGGAGTACCGTATGAAGTACACGTTTATTCGGCGCACAGAACTCCTGTTGAAGCAAAAGAGTTTTCTTCGAGCGCAGAGGAAAACGGTTTCGGCGTAATTATTGCGGCAGCCGGAATGGCGGCGCATCTGGCGGGAGCTATTGCTGCCAATACAACGCTTCCTGTTATAGGAATTCCCGTTAAGGGCGGCGCAATGGACGGAATGGACGCTCTTTTATCAACAGTACAGATGCCCACAGGCATACCGGTAGCAACTGTAGCTATAAATGGAGCGGCAAACGCGGCAGTTCTTGCAGTACAGATACTTGCCGTTAACGAAAAAGAACTGTCGGATAAACTTAAGGCTGACAGAAAAGCTAACAGGGAAAAGATACTCGAAAAAAATGCTGCTGTAGAAGCTAAATATAATAAAAACTAATTTCAAAAATTCAAAGGAGAATATCGAAATGGAAAAAATGGAACAGTTATACGAAGGCAAGGCAAAGAAAGTTTATAGTACGGAAAACCCAGAATTATACATCGTTTCATATAAAGATGACGCTACGGCGTTCAACGGAGAAAAGAAAGGAACTATTGTAGGCAAGGGTTCGATAAATAACAGAATGACAAACATGCTTATGCAGGTTCTTGAGAAAAAAGGTGTTCCGACCCATTTTGTTGAAGAAATAAACGACAGAGAGACTGTTGTTAAAAAAGTAAGTATTGTTCCTCTTGAAGTGATTATAAGAAATATCTCGGCAGGTTCATTTGCTAAACGCTTCGGTGTTGAAGAAGGAATTGTATTTGAAGAGCCTACAATTGAATTTTCATATAAAAATGATGAACTCGGAGATCCTCTTATGAACGCATATCATGCAATAGCTCTTAAGCTTGCCACAAGAGATGAAATCGAAACCATCAAAAAAATGGCTTTTACGGTAAATGATACGCTTAAAGAGTATTTCCTCGGACTTAACATTAAACTTGTTGACTTTAAAATAGAATTCGGAAGATTATCCGACGGAACAATTGTACTTGCAGACGAGATTTCACCCGATACATGCCGTTTATGGGATAAGGATACAAATGAAAAACTTGACAAAGACCGTTTCAGAAGAGATTTAGGCGGCACTGAAGAGGCGTATCAGGAAGTTATGCGCCGATTAATGGGGGAGTAATTTTATGAGTTCATTAAGAGAAGAATGCGGTGTATTCGGAGTTTTTTCCAACGAAACAGCTGATTTAGGACCTATGGCGTATTACGGGCTTTTCGCCCTTCAGCACAGGGGACAGGAAAGCTGCGGTATTGTAATAAATGACGATGGATTATTCAGTTCACATAAAGACGTAGGTCTTGTAAACGATGTGTTTACGCCGAGAGTTATGGAAAGCCTCGGACTTGGAAATATGGCTGTGGGACACGTTCGTTACGGAACTACGGGAAATAACGACAGAGCAAACGCCCAGCCTATAGTTGTCAACCATATAAAGGGAAGAATGGCATTAGCTCATAACGGAAATTTGGTAAATTCCATGGAGCTTAGAGAAGAACTGGAAACAAACGGATGTATTTTCCATACAACAAGCGATACGGAAGTTATCTCATATATTATAACAAGAGAACGTATTAACTGCTCGTCTATAGAAGAAGCGGTAAACAGGGCGATGTATAAAATAAAAGGAGCGTATTCACTTGTTATTATGTCCCCGTCAAAGCTGATCGCATTGAGAGATGAAAGAGGGTTCAGACCTCTCTGCTACGGAATTACGGAAGACGGAAAATATGTAGTTGCCAGCGAAAGCTGTGCGTTAGACGCAGTCGGAGCCAAACTTATCAGAGACTTAAAACCCGGAGAGATAGTTGTATTTGACAAAGACGGGGTAAGAACAATAGAAGACCACTGTGGAAAAGCAGACCCTTCTATGTGCGTCTTTGAATATATTTATTTTGCGCGTCCGGATTCGATTATAGACGGACATTCTGTTCACAATGCAAGATTAAGAGCGGGAACGTTTCTTGCATTAGAGCATCCTGTTCAGGCGGATATAGTAATAGGAGTGCCTGATTCGGGTATCGATGCGGCAATCGGATATTCAAGACAATCCGGTATACCATATGGCGTAGGCTTTATAAAAAACAAATACATAGGCAGAACCTTTATTGCAGCTGGACAGAAATCCAGAGAAGATAAAGTTAAAATAAAACTTAATCCTATTTCAGAGGTTGTAAAAGGAAAAAGAGTCGTTCTTATTGATGATTCGATTGTAAGAGGAACAACAAGCAAGAGAATTGTGCAGCTTTTAAGAAATGCAGGAGCAAAAGAAGTACATATGAGGGTTTCCGCACCTCCTTTTACAAATCCATGCTATTACGGAACCGATATAGACTCAAGGGAAAATCTTATAGCAAATCACCACACAGTTGAGGAAATAGCCGAAATTATCGGAGTAGACAGTCTCGGATACCTTAATACGGAATATGTAAGCCTCCTTGCGGGCGGAAGCCATTGCGGCGGATACTGTGCGGCTTGCTTTGACGGAAATTACCCTACGGAAGTACCTAAGAAAGCGTCAAAAAGCAGATTTGAACAGAAGATAACAGAGGGAAAGAAGGCGAAAGAAAATGAAAAGCATGAGTGAGAGTTATAAAGCGGCAGGCGTTGATATTACAGCAGGTTATAAAGCTGTTGAGCTTATGAAACAGCATATAGCAAGAACAATCACGGCAGGAGCCGCATCTGATATAGGAGGTTTCGGCGGACTTTTTGAACTTGATATTACGGGGATGGAAAAACCTGTTCTTGTAAGCGGAACCGACGGAGTGGGAACAAAGCTTAAACTGGCGTTTATTATGGACAAACATGATACTATCGGAATTGATTGCGTAGCTATGTGCGTAAACGATATTATCTGTTGCGGAGCTAAGCCTTTATTTTTCCTTGATTATATTGCGTGTGGAAAAAATGTTCCGGAAAAGATTGCGGAAATAGTCAAAGGAGTGGCAGAAGGATGCGTGCAGTCGGGCGCTGCACTTATCGGAGGGGAAACGGCTGAAATGCCGGGATTTTACGGAATAGATGAGTATGACCTTGCCGGCTTTTCAGTAGGAGTTGTTGATAAAGCAAAGGTTTTTGATAATAGCAAGGTAAAAGAGGGTGACGTTATAATCGGACTTCCTTCAAGCGGAGTACATTCAAACGGATTTTCTCTTGTAAGAAAAGTATTTGATATAGAAAATGCAGATATAAAAGTTCCTATGGCTGAACTCGGAGGCAAAACTCTCGGAGAAGCTCTTCTTGAGCCTACTAAAATATATGTAAAGCCTGTACTGGCTCTTGCCGATAAAGTTACGGTAAAGGCAGTTTCCCATATAACGGGTGGCGGATTTTACGAGAATATTCCGAGAAGCATACCGAAGGGATTCGGTGCAAGAATTGTAAAAGAAAATATTAAGGTCCTCCCCATATTCGATTTGATTGCAAAAGTAGGAAACATACCGGAAAGAGACATGTTTAACACATTTAATATGGGCGTCGGAATGAGCATAGTAGTTGACAGCAAAGACGCGGACGAGGCTGTAAAAATACTCAGGGAAAACGGCGAAGAAGCATATATAATCGGAGATATAGTAAAATCGGATGAAGGCGTGATTATTGCCTGACGGAGGTGATTATGAATAAAAAAGTCAGAATAGCCGTTTTGGTATCGGGCGGAGGAACAAACCTTCAGGCGTTAATCGACGCTCAAGCCAACGGAAAGTTATCAAGCGGTGAAATAAAACTTGTAATAGCAAGCAACAATGAAGCTTACGCACTGAAAAGAGCTGAAAACAACGGAATAAAAACAGCCGTTGCAGTTAAAAAAAATTGTCCTCAAGACGAATTTGAAAAGAAAATATTAGATATTTTGGATAAAAACAATATTGATATGATAATTCTTGCTGGATTTATGTGTATTTTAAGCGCTGATTTTATTTCAAAATGGTCAAGAAGAATAATAAACGTACACCCTTCATTAATACCGTCATTTTGCGGAAAGGGCTGCTACGGACTGCATGTTCATGAGAAGGCCCTTGACTACGGAGTAAAGGTAACGGGCGCAACGGTACATTTTGTAAATGAAATACCTGACGGCGGAGAAATAATATTCCAGAAAGCGGTTAATGTTGAAGATGGAGACACGCCGGAAATTTTGCAGAAAAGAGTTATGGAACAGGCAGAATGGATAATACTTCCTGCCGCCGCTGAAAAAGTGGCGGCAGAGATTGCGGAAAAAGGAGATAACTATGGACGTTTATAAGATACATGACATAGGAGAGCTTGTAAAAGATAATGAATATGTCGGAAGAGGTATTGTAATAGGTAAAACTCCGGACGGAAAAAAGGCTGCAACAGCTTATTTTATAATGGGAAGAAGTGAGAACAGCCGTAACAGAATTTTCAGCGAAGAAGACGGAAATGTTAAAATATACCCATACGACGAAGCAAAGGTGGAAGACCCAAGCCTTATAATATATTATCCAATAAGGAAAACGGAAAATAAGCTGATTGTTACAAACGGCGATCAGACAGATACAATTTATGAATTTATAAAAAAAGGCTCGTCATTTATAGAAGCGCTTAAAACACGTCAGTTTGAACCTGATAGTCCTAATTTTACACCCAGAATAAGCGGAATGATTACGTTTAACAACAATGATTTTACATACGAAATGAGCATATTGAAGTCTATGGACGCAGAGGGAAGCCAGTGTGCCAGATACCATTTTGATTACAATTCAATAAACGGTTTAGGTCATTTTATCCATACTTATGAGTGCAACGGAAATCCGATTCCGACTTTCCAAGGAGAACCCGAAAGAGTAAGTATACCTGACGATATTAACGAATTTGCCGAAAATATATGGAATAACCTGAACAGCGACAATAAAATTTCTCTTTACGTGAGATATATTGATCTTAACGACGGAAGCGAACAAAACGTAATGTATAATAAAAACCTTATGTAATGTGAAAAAAGGAGAAATAAAAATGAAAGAATTTGAACTCAAATACGGCTGTAATCCTAATCAGAAACCCGCAAAAATTTATATGGCTGACGGAGCGGAACTGCCTATTGAAATATTAAACGGAAGACCCGGTTATATTAATTTCCTTGACGCTTTTAACAGCTGGCAGCTTGTAAAGGAAATAAAGGACGCATTGGGATTATGTGCGGCCGCTTCTTTTAAACACGTCAGTCCTACTTCTGCGGCAGTAGGAGAAAAATTGAGTGATAAGCTTAAAAAAGCTTGTTTTGTCGACGATATAGACGGCCTTGACGATTCTCCCATTGCTTGCGCATATGCAAGGGCAAGAGGTACGGACAGAATGTCATCATTTGGGGATTTTATTGCTCTCAGCGATGTTTGCGATAAAACTACCGCTTCCATAATAAAAAGAGAGGTTTCGGACGGAATAATAGCTCCCGGCTATACAGATGAAGCGCTTGAAATACTTAAATCAAAAAGAAAAGGAAGCTATAATATTATTAAGATAGACCCGAATTATGTCCCTGACAAGACTGAAATAAAACAGGTTTTCGGTATTACATTTGAGCAAAGAAGAAATAATTTTAAAATAGATAAAGAACTCCTTAATAATATTGTTACAAAAAATAAAGAAATTCCTGAGTCTGCCGCGAGAGATTTGATTATAGCGCTCATTACGCTTAAGTATACTCAGTCAAACTCGGTATGCTACGCAATTGACGGACAGGCTATAGGAGTAGGCGCAGGACAGCAGTCCAGAATACATTGTACTCGTCTTGCGGGAAATAAGGCCGATATATGGCATCTCAGACAGCATGATAAGGTTCTCAATCTTCCGTTCAAAGCTGAAATAGGCAGACCCGATAGGGATAATGTTATAGACCAGTACATATCTGACGTTGACAGTGAAGAACTTCTTGAAAACTGGGAAAAGTTTTTTACTGTAAAACCCGAACCGCTTACACCAAACGAAAAGAAAGAATATCTCAAAGGAATCAGAGGGGTTGCGCTTGCCAGCGACGCTTTCTTCCCGTTTGACGACAATATTGAAAGAGC
>URLB01000070.1 GCA_900548595.1 uncultured Eubacteriales bacterium | reverse complement strand
CTTTTTATTTTGTGATTGGGTTATATATAATCTTTTAATAATTATAAAACTTAATAAAATTCGGTTTGAAGATTAATAAAATAGGAAAAATATAATATAGGAGGTGTAAGTAATGAATATAGAATGCAGACAAAATTGCACGCATCAACAAAACGGCAGATGCAGAATAAAATATTTAGGCAGAAGAGAAACATTAACATGTTCTCCATGCCCTTTTTATGAGAAATCAATAAAGCTTTAGTAAATATATTTTTACCGATTTAAGAATTTATCATTTAAACTTTTATATAAAATCCAAATATAATAACTGTGATACAATATTCTAAAAACAGCCCTGCATCATAATAGATACAGAGCTGTTTTTTATTTTTTACATTTATTACTGCATTTAGAGCAATTTCCGCTGCAACTGCTTCCGCAAGAACATCCGCCTTTATTTTTTATCATATATCTTACAGCAAAAAACAGTCCGATTAAAACGGCAAATAAAAGAATCCAATCTAAAAATCCCATTTTTCACTCCCCGCTTTTAAATCAACATCAATATTTGGTAGATAACAAATGATATAACCCAAGCCAATGCCGTTTGTCCGAATGCAACTATCAACGCCCACTTCCCGCTTTTAAGTTCTCGTTTAACAGCCGCTATGGCTGCAACGCACGGTGTATATATAAGTGTAAACACTAAAAAGGCTATTGCTGCCTGTAAACTGAACATCTCCGTTATTACAGATACATTTCCTCCGACAAGAACGGTCAACGTGCTTATAACCGCTTCTTTTGCGGAAAATCCTGTTATAAGTGCGGTTGCCGCTCTCCAGTCTCCAAAGCCAAGAGGTTTGAATATCGGAGCTATAAACTGTCCTATCATTGCAAGCATACTGTTTGCGCTGTCTGTAACAACATTAAATCTTGTATCAAACGTCTGTAAGAACCAAATTATAACAGAAGCCGTAAAAATAACAGTGAATGCTTTTGTTATAAAGTCCTTTGCTTTATCCCATATCAGCATCATAACAGACTTAAATCCCGGCATTCTGTAATTCGGCAGTTCCATAACAAACGGTACAGGTTCTCCCTTAAAAACAGCCTTTTTAAGAACAAGGCCGACAATTACACCCATTACCATTCCGAATACATACAATCCTATCATTGCAAGGGCGCGAAATTGCTGAGGAATGAAGGCTTGTACAAAAACTGTATATATCGGAAGCTTTGCAGAGCAACTCATAAACGGAGTCAACATTATCGTCATTTTTCTGTCTCTGTCCGAAGGTAAAGTGCGGCTTGCCATTATTGCCGGTACAGAGCATCCGAATCCTATTATCATTGGTACAAAAGACCTTCCAGAAAGTCCTATCTTTCGGAGCGCCTTGTCCATTACAAATGCTACTCTTGCCATATAGCCGCTGTCCTCTAACATCGACAAAAAGAAAAACAACACCACTATAGTAGGCAAAAACGAAAGAACGCTCCCCACTCCGGCGCATACGCCATCAACTATAAGACTATGTACAACAGGATTTATTCCGTATGATGTAAGCCCTTTGTCTATAAGCGCAATAATCGAATCAATAATTACTGTAAATCCGTCCGATAAAAACGCGCCTACAAGACCGAACGTCAGCCAGAAAATTATTGCCATAATTCCTATAAATATAGGAATTGCCCATATTCTGTGAGTAAGTATACTATCTATTTTAACACTTCTTGCATGAGCTTTTGATTCTCCGTTTTTAATTACCGATTTTGAACATACTCTCTCAATAAAATCATATCTCATATCGGCTAAAGCAGCTTCTCTGTCTGTACCGAGTTCTGTCTCCATTTCGGTTACAATATGCTCCAGCATGTCCTTTTCATTTTCAGACAGTTGAAGCGAATTAAGCATAGGAGAGTCTCCCTCTATGAGCTTTGTAGCCGCAAATCTCGGCGGTACATTTATTCTGTCAGCATGGTCCTCTACCAAATGCGCCACAGAATGTATAGCCCTATGGACCGCTCCGGAACAAAAGTCCTTTACAAGTGGTTTTTGCCTAGTCTGCGCTATATAAACAGCCGTTTCTATAAGTTCCTCAACGCCTTCATTTTTAATTGCAGCTAAAGGAACAACAGGAACGCCCAAATATTCGGACATTTTTTTGATTTCAATTGTATTTCCGTTCTCCCTCATTTCGTCCATCATATTAAGGGCAATAACCATAGGAATATCCAATTCCATAAGCTGGAGAGACAAATAAAGATTTCTTTCTATATTAGTTGCGTCTGTTATATTAATTATACAATCAATTTTTTCGTTTATAAGATAATCCCTTGTAACTATCTCTTCTGAAGTATACGGAGATAATGAATATATACCTGGCAAATCAACAACCGTAACTTCCGGATGTCCTTTTACCGTTCCGCTTTTTCCTTCAACAGTTACCCCGGGGAAATTTCCAACGTGCTGATTTGAACCTGTAAGCTGATTAAAAAGTGTAGTCTTACCACAGTTCTGATTGCCTCCAAGAGCAAATATCATTTTTTAGGCACCCTCTCCACATCAATATTTTTTGCGTCGTCTATCCTTATCGTCAGTTCGTATCCCCTTAAATGCAATTCTATCGGATCTCCCATAGGCGCCACTTTTCTTATCATAACTTCTGTTTTCGGAGTAAGTCCCATATCTAATAGTCGGCGTCTTAAAACTCCCTCTCCACCGACTTTTTTTATGATTGCTCTTTCACCTATTTCAAGCTCATTAAGAGTCATAAAAACACCTCTGATGTAATATTATAAAGCATATTGTTAGTCTCGCATAACGTAAATTCTATATAATAAGTATGATTTTGTCAAGTTAAATATACGGTTGCTTTTAGCTGCATTTCTATGTAAATTTTAAAAATAATGTACTGAAACGACGGTATCAATCAATTATCAAACATATTTTTCAAATACTTTTAATGGCATAAAAAAACGGACTTATATAAGTCCGTTTTTTCTAACAATATAAATTTATATCGAAATTAGTCGATAACTGAATCAAGGATAAGTTTAAGTCCGTCAATTCTTGTAATTGTATTATCTGTAGCTACAACACCTTCTGCTGTGTAACCGAGTTTGTCGATCATTGATACAAGCTGTCCTACTGTGATTTCCGCTTTAGGCTCTACAGAACCTTCGCAAAGTCCAAGACCTGCTGCCCATGTAAGAGGTTTCTGAGCGTATCCGTTAGCCTCTGACATTTTTGCAATGATTATACCGTCTTTACCTTCTCCGCCTTTAAGTCTGTAAAGGAATGTAACAGCATCTTCAATTGTTAAATTAGCATCAGGATTAAAGATACCGTTCTTTGTAACTCCCCATGTCATGCCAAGACCGTAAGCTGCTTTACCATAATCTGCGTTAGCACCTGTAAGGTCTGTAAAAGGATGTTCAGCTGAAGGAGCTGTGTTGTATATAGTTTTAGGCTCTTTAACCTTAGAATATGTAGTCTTATTTCCTTCTTCAGAAACTACTACACGGTCATTTTCTTTGTTAGGTGATGTTACAATAGGCTCTGTCTTTGTTTCTTCTTCAACAACAGGCTCTTTTACTTCTTCTGTAACTACAGCTTCGTCTTTTGCTTCTGTAGCAGCTTCATCTTTTGTCTCCGTAGCTGTCTCTTCTTTTGTTTCTGTAACAGTTTCTTCTTTAGTTTCTGTTTCTTCCTTCTTTTCTGTTTCTTCAACTGCTACTTCCTTTGAAGGGTCAACAACAACTACCTGATGAGCAAATACAGGTACTGCTACAGCCATAGTCATAACTGCTGTAAGTAAAATTGCAAGTTTCTTTTTCATAATAAATCTCCTCCTTAAAACTGTTTAACTCTCAGCCTCTATATACAAAAGCTCTCAATTATCAACAAAAGAACTCTTATATATAGAGGCTAAGTGTATTATATAACAATTAAAGTCAAAAATCAACTCTTATTCTAGTAATATTCACCATTTATCGTAATTCATGTAAGTATCAGCCGATAAATTTATATATAATAAAGCAAAAAAGCGCAGGCATGAAAGCCTGCGCAATCTATTAATAGTGCATAGCAAAATTCACTCTTACTTAATCTGATCCTTTACAGATTCAGCACCCTTGCCAAGTGCAACTGTATTAGCAGGGATTAATTTTTTCTTAGCTTCACCAAAGAGGTTGATGAAAGCTGAACCAAGGATAGTTTCAGGAGAAACAATCTTTGTAACTTCTATAACAGCACCAAGCATGATAATGTTAACAAGCTTCTGGTTGCCAAGCTCATCAGCTATATCATTAACAGGAACTCTGTAAACGTTAATATCTGTTCTCTTTACTTCTTCATCAATTATAGAAGAGTTAAGGAAGAGACATCCGCCAGGTGCAACTTTATCAACATACTTAAGGTATGAAGGAAGGTTCATAGCAATTACGATGTCGATATTGTTTTCAAAAACAGGTGATCCGATAGGTTCATCTGAAACTGTAACTGAACAGTTAGCTGTACCACCACGCATTTCAGGACCGTATGAAGGAACCCATGCAACTTCCTTGCCTTCATCCATACCGGCAAAAGTTATAAGCTCACCCATTGTCATAACGCCCTGTCCACCGAAACCAGCGCAGCTAATTTTATATGTCTTTCCCATAATTATTTAGCCTCCTCTGTAACATCTTTATAAACTCCAAGTGGATAGTAAGGAATCATTTTTTCTCTAACGAATTCCATAGCCTTTACAGGTGTCATGCCCCAGTTTGTAGGACAGCTTGAAACAACCTCAACAAATGAGTAGCCTAAGCCTTTCATCTGGCATTCAAGAGCTTTCTTGATAGCCTTTTTAGCCTTAATTACGTTAGGAGCAGAGTCAACGGATACACGTTCAATATAAACAGGACCATCAAGTGTAGCTAACATTTCAGATACACGGATAGGGTTACCGTTTACACTTACATCACGACCTGACTGGCATGTTGTAGCCTTCATTCCAGGAAGAGTTGTAGGAGCCATCTGTCCGCCTGTCATACCATAAATACCGTTGTTGATGAAAATTGTTGTAAGTTTCTCACCTCTTGCAGCACAGTGAACGATTTCAGCTGTACCGATAGAAGCAAGGTCTCCGTCTCCCTGATATGTGATAACTAATTTATCAGGATGAACTCTTTTAATACCTGTTGCTGTGGCAGGAGCTCTACCATGAGCACAGTGGATTGTGTCATATGTAAAATAGTTAGGAATAAATACTGAACAACCTACAGGAGCTGTAATAATTGTGTTTTCAACCTGTCCGAGTTCAGCAACACATTCTGCTACAAGTCTGTGTACAATACCATGAGCACAGCCGGGGCAGTAATGTAATTTACGATCAGTCATACCTTCCGGTTTCTTGAATACTACAGTAGACATTATTCTGCACCTCCCATTACTTTCTTGCCATATTCGATGTATTCTTCAGGTGTAGGAATAACACCACCGCATCTGCCATGGAAAGTTACTTTTGTTTTGTCTCCGCAAGCAAGAATAACGTCGTCAACCATCTGACCCATGTTCATCTCACCAACGATGAATTTCTTAATATTTTTATTCTGGAAAGGAGCTTCAGGGAAAGGCCAAGCTGTCTTAGGTCTGATTAAACCAACTTTATAACCTTCTTTTCTGAGTTCCACAACAGCTGTCTTGAGAATACGTGCTGTTGTGCCGTAGCCAACCATTGCATACTCTGCGTCATCCATCATGTATTCTTCATATCTTGCTTCTGTAGCTGCCATTTCAGCATATTTGCCTTCAAAGTTTCTGATATTTCTTCTTTCACAGTCAGCTGCATCATCAGAAATACCATATATGAAGTTTCTTTCGCCGGGTCTTGAATGTCCGAGTGCCCAGTCTGCAGGATCCTGCTTTGATTTTATTTCTACAGGATGATCAAATTCTACAGGTTCCATCATCTGCCCGATAAGACCATCACAACATACGATTACAGGATGTCTGTAGTGATCTGCCATTTCAAACGCATATTTAACATCGTCAACAGCTTCCTGAATATTTCCAGGAAGAAGTACAGGGAGACGCTTGTCGCCGTTTGCTCCGCCGTATTTTGACTGTAAATAGTCACTCTGTCCGGGCTGGATTGTACCAAGTGCCGGGCCGCCACGCATCATTGAGATGATAACTGCTGGAACTTCTCCATGGATAAGGTATCCGATACCTTCCTGTCTAAGAGCGATTCCGGGTGATGATGATGATGTCATAACTCTCGCACCGGATGCACCTGCACCGTAAACCATATTTATAGCAGCAACCTCAGACTCTGCCTGGATAAATGTTCCGCCAACCTTAGGTAATTCTCTTGATAAATACTCAGGTATTTCATTCTGTGGTGTTATGGGATAGCCCATGAAATATCTGCAACCGCCAACGATAGCTGCTTTAGCAAGAGCTTCGTTGCCTTTCATAATAACTTTAGCCATTATTATTATCCTCCTCTCTTAATCAATCATTTTTTACGATTGTGATTATGCAATCGGGACACATTCTTGCACAACTCTGGCATCCTATACATGCCTCCTGATCAGTTATGCCTGCAGGATAATAGCCCGCATCGTTTGTAGCATCTTTGTCAAGCGCAAGAAGTCCTTTTGGACATGCATTAACACAGAGTTCGCAGCCCTTACAGTTTTCTTTGTTGAATAATAATGTGAATTTTGCCATTTAAGTGCACCTCCTTATTTAATTAAAAAATTACATCCATGATGCTCTCATATAATATGTAAGAGGCACGACTTCTCCTGAAAGCTTAGCTTTCACTTCGGGAGTCATGTCTTTAACAACTTCCTCAACGTAAGCAGTATATCTGATTGGCACTCCTGTTTTTCTGCTTACATCCGACAATATTTCCTCTCCTCTGAAAAGATCGTCGGCACACGTTTCTCTAACAAGATTAGTGTTATTTACAAAGCCCGTAATCTTAAGACCTATACCCGCCTCAAGCTCATGCATCTGTTCTATTACCAAATCGGCGTCGTATGTATCAGGTCTGTATGTGTTAACAACCATAAACACATCTATTTCCTCGGGATCGAAATGTTCTTTATATCTTCCCAAAACAATTGTTCCGACATCATTTCCGCCGAGGTCAATAATGTAGTCGCATTTTTTGTCGATAAAAGGTCCCATCATTTCAGCCGGAACCGCCGGAATATCCGCATCGTTATTATACGATGAACCGTATACTACAATGCCCTTGTCTTCAAGCTCCGCCTTCTTTTCTCTGGAACGGAAGTAAGGGTTTACTATATCCATATCGGATATAACAACCTTTTTGTCCTGACCGACTTCTTCTTTCAGTTTTGTAACATAATTTACAGCAAACTCTGTTTTTCCGCTTCCATAATGTCCGCAAAACATTCTTATACGTTTATCATCTTTAAACATTTTAATTCTCCCTCCCAAGACAGAATTAGCATTGCTGTGTTTTAAATGATAAGATTTATTTCTCTAACATCACAACACTATTACATTATAACTCAAATTTTATTATTTTCAAGGTTTTTTTGTAAAAACATTGCACGGATCTTATATCCAACACATAATATTCACGCTTCTATTTATGCATTTTTAACATAAACATAGCTTTTTAGGTTTTATGCAAACCGTATAATTGATTATTATCATATATTTCAGCCCTTATTGTCTGACAAGAAAAGCATGTTTTTCTTTAATTTTATATCACTACATCATTACATTATAGAGCATATGGTAAGTATAATTAGTCATTTTGTCTGACAAAACATTCCATAAATTGTTATTAAATCCTTTTATAGGTTATATATCAAAAATTATTCTCAAATAAAAAAGTACCGATTTATAGAAATCAGTACTTTTTTTAAGTTTATAAAAGCTGTATTTTCGAGCCAATTTTGAGGAATTGTTCAAAAAAATCGTTATTATTACTATTTTTTATTTATCCCTAAGTACAGCTCCGAATTTTTTCTCAAGTGAATCAAGTATATCATTCATTACTTTATTTACTTCGTCGTCTGTAAGTGTTCTGTCAGGCGCTCTGAATGTTATTGAGAATGAAACAGACTTATACCCTTCCGCTATTTGCCCGCCTTTATAAACGTCAAATAACGTAATATTCTCTAAAAGCTGTCCACCGTTAGCCTCTATCTCTTTTTCGATATCTCTTACATAAATTTCATCTTTTACAAGCATAGAAATATCTCTTGCCATAGCCGGATATTTGGGAAGAGGTTTGTATACGGTAATTAAATCTGACGCTTCAATTAATTTGCTTTCGTCTATTACCGAAATATATACTCTTGTACCTATTCCGTAATTAGACGCAACCTGAGGATGAAGTTCTCCGACATATCCTGCATACTTTCCGTTTATTTCTATTCTGGCTGTTCTTCCCGGGTGCATCCAGAAAATATCTTTTGCAGGTAAAAATTCAACATTTTTTATTCCGAGCGTATCTACAGTATGCTCCACTATACCTTTTGCGGCGTAGAAATCAACATTATTTCCGTACATTCCAATCGTTATCTTTACAGGTTCGTCCGGAAGTTCTGTAACGGGAACGGCTTTAGGTATATAAACCTTCGCTATCTCAAAAAGACCAGCATTTTCGTTTCTTCTGTTATAGTTTGTAGAAAGGGAAGTCAATATACCGTTAAGCGTAGTTGTACGCATAATACTGTAGTCTTCTCCGAGAGGGTTTGATATAACAACAGTTTTTCTCAATTCATGTCCCTCGGGAATATAAAGCTTATCAAAAACCTTTGGACTCTCGAACGAATACGTCATTGCCTCGCACAAACCGTTTGAAATCAAAGAATTTTTAATCATAGCCGTAATAGTCTGAGCATAAGTCCTCTTTCCGACTGTAGGAGTACCAGCTGCAAGCGTAGGAGTTATTTTATCATAGCCGTAAAATCTTGCTACTTCCTCGGCAAGGTCAGCCATACTTTCAAGATCAGGTCTGAAAGTTGGTATTTTTACGGTTTTTGAAGCCTTGTCAGCAACAAGCTCTATCTTTTCAAATATTTTAATCATTTCGTCCTCGGATATATCCGTTCCGAGAAGTTTGTTTATCTTTTCCGGACTGTATTCCAAAGACCAGCTTTCTCTCTTATTAGGGTAGCAGTCTACGCAGCCTTTTACAACCTCACCGCAGCCAAGCATTTCAACAAGCTGCACCGCTCTGTTTACTGCGTCCATTGTAAGGTTCGGATCGAGTCCCTTTTCAAACTTTGCTGAAGCGTCTGTCCTTAAGCCGAGTTTTTTAGCTGTTACACGCACATTAGGTCCGTTAAAGTTTGCAGACTCAAAAAGTATTGTATCGGTACTTCCGTTTACTTTTGAATTTTCTCCGCCCATAACTCCGGCTACAGCTACGGCTTTATTACAGTCAGATATTACAAGCATTGAAGGGTCAAGCTGTCTTTCGTTTCCGTCAAGTGTAGTAATTTTTTCTCCGTCCTCTGCATTCCTTACAATAATTTTGCTTCCGTCAATGTTCCCTATTGTAAAAGCGTGCATAGGCTGTCCGAGTTCCAACATAACATAGTTTGTAATATCTACTATATTATTTATAGGTCTTATTCCGTTTGAGCGCAATCTCTTTCTCATCCATCTGGGAGATGGTTCAACTTTTACGTTTTTCACAACTCTGGCTGTATATCTTGGGCATAATTCAGGATTTTTTATTTCAACCTGTATCATACTGTTTATGTCCCCGTCGGCTTCTTCCTTAACTTCTATTTCAGGATACTTAAATTCCTTATTATAAGTAGCCGCAACTTCTCTTGCAAGACCTACAGTGCTGAAACAGTCGGGTCTGTTTGATGTTATTTCAAACTCAACTACCTTATCCTTAAGATCCATTACATCGCAAACATCTTTTCCGAGGGGAACTTCATTTTGGAATATATATATACCGTTTTCAGGCGCTTCAGGGAAATCATTTCTGTCAAATCCCATTTCCTCAACCGAACACATCATTCCGTATGACATAACGCCTCTAAAATCGGTATCATGTATTTCAATGCCGCCTGCAAGCGTAGCCCCGTCAAGCGCAACGCATACATACGCTCCCTCAAATACATTGGGCGCATGCGTTACAATTATAAGAGGTTCATCCTTTCCGATATCAACTGTACATATTACAAGTCTGTCGGCATTCGGGTGTTTTTCGATTTTAAGTACTTTACCGGTTACTATTCCGGAAAGTTCTCCGCCTATTTCGCTCCATCCTTCTACTTTTGACCCTGTAAGCGTTATGTCTTCAACAAAGTCTTTAATATCCACATCTATATCTACATAGTCCTTTAACCATGACATTGATAAATCCATTTAAGTCCACACTCCTTTTCTATTAGAACTGTTTAAGGAATTTTGTATCATTTTCAAAAAGCAGTCTCAGATCGGTAATACCGTATCTCTGCATTGCAACACGTTCAAGTCCCATACCGAAAGCAAATCCGCTGTATACTTCGGGGTCTATTCCCGACATTTTAAGCACTTTAGGGTGAACCATACCGCAGCCGAGAAGTTCAATATATCCTTCTCCCTTACATACACGGCAGCCTTTTCCGCCGCATGCAAAGCAAGTTACATCCATTTCGGCAGACGGCTCTGTAAACGGGAAATGATGTGGTCTGAATTTTGTCTTTGT
>URLB01000069.1 GCA_900548595.1 uncultured Eubacteriales bacterium | reverse complement strand
GGTAGCGCCTTCCTTACGGGCAATTTCAACGAGTCTTTTTGCAATAATAGGTCTTGCCATTGATGTGCCGAGAAGATATTTTCCTTCATATACGGCGTTTGCTTTTATACAAGGGAAAATAGCGTCTGTAATAAATTCTTCTGTAAGATCTTCTATGTAAAGTTTGCTTGCGCCTGTTTTGATGGCTCTTTCTTCAAGTCCGTCGGTTTCTTTACCCTGACCTACGTCTCCGCAGACTGCGATTACTTCCGCGTCGTTGTAGTTTTCTTTAAGCCAAGGAATAATAACAGATGTATCAAGACCGCCTGAATAAGCTAACACGATTTTTTCTTTCATATAATTCAGCCTCCAAAAAAATTAATATACATTGAAGTATATACTCAAGGGAAAGAAAAATCAATATATTTATAACAAAAAAATTGATTTTTGTGCATAAATATTAGTATATAGCCTTAAAATATGAATAATTTGGTGTGTTTAGTAGTTGGTATGTATATTTAGGAACAGTTAAATATAAATATAACAGAAACAATCAAACGATGAAAACAGAAATAAAAAGTCGGGTATGAACATGAAAAAAACTTAGTTTCGTAAACTGAAAAGTTTAAACCGACATCGGAAACGATATATGAACTGCAAGATAACGTGCAAAACAGAAACATGAGTATATAGGCTTTGCTTGTCTAAACAAGTCGAATTAATAAATATTTATAATATTTTTGTATAAAAATACTGAGTTTTATAACAAATACATTTATGTATATATATGAAAAAATACATTCTTGTCATACTGTTACATTAATGATATAATATGACGAAAGAAGATATGATGTTGGGGGAGTTTATAATGGCTGGTTTCTTCAAAAGCACAGCGTTCAAAAAAGCAGTTCTTATTGTTATTTGGGGCGTTACGCTTTTCGGTATAGGATTCGGTATATCGTTTTACAGAGGCGTAGGACGCAAATTTGATAAGGCGGTAGAGATACCTGTTCATGAGATTTCGCTGGAAGGCATAGCGGACGGAACATATACGGGAGAATATGAGTATGAAACGCTTTATGCAAAGGTACAGGTTATAGTTAAGGGAGAAGATATTAAAAAAATTACCCTTGAAGACTTTGTAACGGGAAAAGGCGAGGATGCGGTTAATGTAATTGACAGCATTGTTGAAAATCAGAGCGTAATGGTAGACGACATTTCTGGAGCTACAAACTCCAGCCGTATAATAAAACTGGCGGTAATAGACGCTTTGGAACAGCCGGCAGATTCCGCTGACAAGGCTGAATAAAAAATAATATGTAAAAAAACAGGCTGTCGATAGACAGCCTTAATTTTTGGTGAGATTATGGAAAAATGGTTTTTAGCGAATAAAAAAGCTGATTTTGCGGCAATTGGCAAAAAGTTCGGCGTATCGCCTGTAATAGCGAAAATTATCAGAAACAGGGATATTGTCGATGAAAATGATATACATAAGTTTTTGTACGGCGCCATGGACGATTTGTACGACCCTATGCTAATGAAGGACATGGACATGCTGGCTGCGGAGCTGAAAAAAAGTATCAACAGCGGAAAGCGCATAAGAGTTGTACAGGATTATGATGTTGACGGATGTATGTCCGGATATATACTTGTAACAGCCATAAGACTGTGCGGCGGAAATGCGGATTATGATGTGCCTGATAGAACGAGCGAGGGTTACGGCATAAATGAAAGAATTGTCAAGTCTGCCGTAAACGACGGAATAGGTACTTTAATAACGTGCGACAACGGCATAGCCGCAGGAGATATAACCTCTCTTGCAAAGAGTATGGGACTTTGCGTTCTTGTTACAGACCACCATGAAGTGCAGTATGTCAATGCGGACGGAAAACAAAAATATCTTATACCCGAGGCAGACGCCGTCGTAGACCCTAAAAGACCTGACTGCGAATATCCGTTTAAACATCTTTGCGGAGCGGGAATTGCTTACAAGGTCGCCGAGGTACTTTACGATATTTACGGCAGGAGTAAAAAAGAACTTAATAAACTTCTACAATATGCGGCTGTGGCAACCGTATGCGATATTGTGGATTTGACGGGTGAGAACAGAATAATTGTAAAGGAAGGCTTTAAGGTTCTGGAAGATACGGATAATTACGGAATGAGAGCTTTGCTTGACAGATGTTTGAAGCCGGGGGAAAATATTTCGGTCGGACGAGTCGGCTTTTTTATAGGACCTGTTATAAACGCAGGAGGAAGAATGTCGACGGCCCAGCTTGTAATGAGCCTTTTGTTTGCAAAAGACAGAGAAGAGGCAGAGGATATACTTGATGTGCTTATCGAACTTAATGAGGAACGCAAAAGAGAAACCGAGGATGCCGTAAAAAATATAACGTCAAAGTACGACGGAATACCTAATGGAAACGTCATAATAGAGTATAATCCTAAATGCCATGAAAGCGTTGCCGGTATTGCGGCGGGACGAATAAAAGACTTATATTATAAACCGACGATAGTTCTGACAGACAGCGAGGACGAAGGATATATAAAAGGTTCGGCGAGAAGTGTTGAAGGCTTTGACATATTCGAGAGGCTTCTGACAGTAAAGGATTTGCTCCCGAGATTCGGGGGACACCCTATGGCGGCCGGAATGACGCTTAAAAAAGACGATTTGGAAGAATTTATCGAAAGAATGAATAAACCCGGGTGGCCCGATTCGGCTGAAAAATTTAAACGGATAACGATAGACGTGGCTATGAATTTTTCTTCTTTGAGCAAGGAAGTGATAAGGGAGCTGGAACTTATCGAGCCTTGCGGAAAGGGCAATAAAAAACCTGTGTTTGCCGCTAAAAACCTGAAAATCAACAGAATGTCGATATTGGGTAAAAACAGAAACACCATAAAAATGACGTTGGACGACGGGACGGCGGAGGCGGAAGGTATATGGTTCGGCGATGTTGACAGAGTAATATCCGAAATAATACAAAAGTACGGAACGGCGGAGTGCGAAAGGCTTTTGAGAGGAAACGGAGCGGAGGCCCGTACAGATATAATATATACGCCGAAAATTAATTATTATAACGGGTTTGAGCGGATACAGCTTGATATTGAGAGCTTTAGATGGTAAAATTATAACAAACAGTTTTTGGGAGGATATTCTGATGGATTTAAAAGATACAATAAGAAGCATAAAAGATTTTCCTGAAGAAGGAATAATTTTCAGAGACATAACAACGCTGCTTAAAGACCCTAAGGCGCTCAAGCTGGCTGTAGATACAATCGAAGAGAAGCTTGACGGAGTTGACTATGACGTAATAGTAGCGCCTGAGTCAAGAGGTTTTATATTCGGTATGCCGTTGGCCTACAATAAAGGAAAGGGATTTGTTCCCATAAGAAAGAAAGGAAAACTTCCTGCCGAAACAGTAAGCAGAGAGTACGCCCTTGAATACGGCACGGCTACTATAGAAATGCACCTTGACGCCCTCGAAAAAGGACAGAAAGTAGTTATTGTGGACGACCTTCTTGCGACAGGCGGAACTGCGAAAGCTATGATAGAGCTTGTGGAAAGCGTGGGAGCGGAAGTATCGGCGCTTTGCTTTTTAATTGAGCTTGACGCACTTAACGGAAGGGAATGTCTGAAAGATTATAATGTAAAAACAATACTTCATTATTAATTTTTAAACAGGCAGGCATGACGCCGATTTTTATAATAATTGCGGTATATAAGATAAAAAGTACTTGCAATTAATAAATTGTTGTGCTAAAATGTTTTCTGTTGATTTGTGGGACAGCTATGTCCTCAAATATATGTGATTACCGACGGTCCGCTGGCGCGAGGGTGGATATCCGATTTTAGTGTTAAGAACGTCGTTGGAAGAAAGGAGGAAGACAAATGAACGAGATTATTAAACAGATCGAAGCTGAACAGCTTAAAAGTGAAATTCCTCAGTTTAATGTAGGCGATACAATCCGTGTATACGCTAAAGTTGTTGAGGGTTCTAAAGAAAGAATCCAGATGTTTGAAGGCGTTGTTATAAAGAGACAGAACGGCGGCGTCAGAGAAAACTTCACAGTCAGAAGAATTGCTTCAGGCGTAGGAGTTGAAAAAACATGGCCTTTACATTCACCCAGAATTGACCATATCGAAGTGGTTAAGAGAGGTATTGTAAGAAGAGCTAAATTATACTACTTAAGAGACAGAGTAGGTAAGGCAGCTAAGGTTAAAGAAGCTATAAGATAATTTATTTACAGCACGCAGAAAACTCTGCGTGCTGTTTTCACAATATTGCATAAACTTTGGAGGCAGACTGTGGAAAAAAACAAGAAGCAGGAAATAAAAGAGTGGATTATTGTAATAATAATAGGACTGGCTGCGGTATTTTTAATCAGAAATTACGGATTTAGGATAACCGAGGTAAAGGGAGCTTCTATGGTGCCCAATTATGTCCACGGGGAATATGTTTTTACGGATATTTTCAGTTATAAAATTTCCGAACCGAAAAGAAACGATATAGTTATATGCGAATACAACGACGGGATAGAGAAGGAAAACTTTATAAAAAGAGTAATCGGCTGTCCCGGCGATGAAATAAATATTGTTTACGATGAAGAAACAGAGTGTTATAAAACAGAGGTTAACGGAGAAGTCATTTCGGAAGAATACATTAACGAACCCATGATGACCGGAGGCGACAGAAGTTATCCTGTCGTTCTTGGTGAGGACGAGTATTTTGTCATGGGCGATAACAGAAATGTTTCCGCAGATAGTAGAGACAGCTATATCGGACTGTTTAACGAGGATGAAATAATAGGTAAAGTCAGATTTAAGATAATAGACAAAACTTGAGGTGTGTTATGAATATACAATGGTATCCGGGGCACATGACGAAAACTGTGCGAATGATGAAGGAAAATATTTCCCTTGTGGACGTTGTTATAGAACTTTTGGACGCGCGTATTCCATACAGCAGCAAAAACCCCGATATTGACGAACTTGCAAAAAACAAGCGCAGGATAATAGTTATGAATAAAAGCGATTTGGCAGACCCTGCGAAAACGGCAGTGTGGAAAAAATATTTTGAAGATAAAGGCTTTACCGTTATTTTATCGGACGCTGTCAAAGGAACGGGAGTAAACAAAGTATCCGACGCGGCAAGAGCTATTATGAAAGAAAAAATAGAAAGAGAAAAAGCAAGAGGAAGGCTGTTTGTACCAATCAGGGCTATGATAGTAGGAATACCGAACGTAGGAAAATCTACGTTTATAAACAAAAGCGTGGGGAAAACAACCGCAAAAACCGGGGATAAACCGGGTGTTACAAAGGGTAAACAGTGGATAAGACTGAAGAAGGATTTTGAACTTTTGGATACGCCGGGAATATTGTGGCCGAAATTCGAGGACGAGGAAGTCGGACTGAAACTGGCAATGATAGGTTCTATAAACGACGATATATTGGACACGGAAACATTATGTACGGAATTTATAAACCTTATGATGGTTGTAGACCCTGACGCAGTGCGTGAAAGATATAAGGTAGAGTTTGACACAATCGATGAGCCGCATAATGTGCTTGAATCTATTGCGAGAGCAAGGGGATTTATAAAAAAAGGCGGAGAAACAGACTGTGAAAGAGCGGCTAAGATAATACTTGACGAATTTCGCGGCGGTAAAATAGGAAAAATAACCCTTGAACTGCCGGAAGACATAAAAGAAATGAATGATAAAAAGGCTGAAAAGGAAGCCGAGAAAAAAATACGAGATAAAGAAAGAAAAGAAAACTATCGTAATAAAAACAATAAATAAAAAAGTCCCGATTATAATTTTTTTATAATCGGGGCTTTTTTACTGTCGGAAAATTTCGGTTAAGCGGATTACAAATAATGTTGTATGCCGAATAGTTTATAAGTAGGTGTAAAAAAATCAAATTAAAACAATATGTATAATTTGAACAAAGAAAAAATATTATAAAACGAAACTGTTTTAAAAATGTGATGATTTATGGTATAATACGTTACGGAAATCGTTGAAAATAAACAAGAGATGTTTGGCTTCATCGGTCGTTTAATTTGTAATTTTCAGAATAAAGGGAGGAGTTAACTGTGAAAATCAGTCTTTTGGAACCGATAGGAATAGACAAAGCGCTTATGGACGAGCTTTCTGCGCCGCTCATTGAAGAGGGGCATGAGTTTATATTTTATGATAATAAAACAACCGATACAGAGGAGTTGTACAACAGAGCGAAGGACAGCGATATTGTTATGATTGCCAATAATCCTTTGCCTGACAGTGTAATTGAAAGATGTGAAAAAATAAAAATGCTGGATGTTGCCTTTACGGGAATAGACCATGTGGGACAGAAGGCATGCAAAGAAAAGGGAGTAGTTATATGTAATGCTGCCGGATATTCCAATGAAACGGTTTCCGAACTTGCCGTAGGAATGGCTATTAATCTCCTCAGAAAAGTAAATGCCGGAGATAAGGCTGTAAGAGAGGGTAAAACATTGGCTTCAGCCGGACTTATGGGAACGGAACTTGGTACAAAGACTGTGGGAATAATCGGAACAGGCAGAATAGGAATTATGACTGCAAAGCTTTTCAAGGCGTTTGGATGCAGGGTTATCGGATACAGCAGAACAAAAAAAGAAGAAGCGGTTCAGGCAGGTATTGAGTACACGGAACTTGACGAACTTCTGAAAATAAGCGACATAGTATCGTTACATGTACCTTCGACAGCGGAAACCAAAGGTTTTTTAAGCAGAGAAAGAATAAGCCTTATGAAGCAGACTGCAATACTCATAAACTGCGCAAGGGGAGCTGTTGTGGATAACGAAGCTTTGGCTGAGGCGCTTAATTCGGATAAAATTGCCGGAGCGGCAATAGATGTATTTGATATGGAGCCGCCCATTCCTGCTGATTATCCGTTGCTTAAGGCAAAAAATACGCTTTTAACTCCTCATGTGGCTTTTGCTTCAAAGGAATCTATGATAAGAAGAGCGCATATTGTATTTGATAATTTATATGCTTTTTTGGAGGGGAAACCTGTTAATGTTGTGGATATAAAATAAAAATCGAGTGAAACAAAGTTTATAGTTGTGAATTTGTTAAATATTAATTTAACGAAAACTTTGTTAAAAATACCTACAAAGTTTGAAAGATTTACAAAAAATGTAAATGTAGGATTGCAAAGATAATTTAAAATACATAATAAATTAAATGAATTTAAGGAATATCGTCGAAAAAAAACAGGCGATATTCCTTTGTTGATTATGTATAAAAATATCTGTTTTAAAATCGGAAAATTAAATAATAAGCTATGAATATGTGGATAAATTTATTTTGTTAAGCTCACAGAGATTTTGCCAGGGCGTTTTTTATAAAATTTTACGATTAAATCCGTCAAAATTCACAGTTGACACATTGTTTTATTTTTAGTACCCTTTACTAGTAACAAAGAGTAACATTATCAGTTGCATATCACGGCGTGTCTGGAAAATTTTTCGGGCGGAAAGAAAGGAGTTGTCATGGAACTCAAAACTGTCCAAACCCAAAAAATTTACAAGAATATTGTTGAACAGATAGTAGACCTTATCCATGACGGCAGCCTGAAAAAGGGAGATAAGCTCCCTCCGGAGAGAAGTCTGGCGGATATGATGAATGTCAGCAGGACTTCTGTAAGAGAAGCGCTGAAAGTTATGGAAATAATGGGAATTATCGAAATCCGTCCGGGTGAAGGCTCGGTTGTATCGGATTTTAACGCAGAGCCGTTTTTGTCGATGATCTGGCCGGTCATTCTTGCCAACAAGGATATGGAAAAAGACCTGCTGGAATTCAGAAAAATACTTGAAGAAGGCTCCATAAGGCATCTGGCTTTAAAAGGTGAAAATGAGGAGTTTTTCAAGGATTTAAAGGATATAGTCGATAAGATGGAAGAAGCCATTGACAATTGCTCTCAAAGCGTAAGATTGGACATTTTGTTCCATAGAAAGATATTTGAGCTTACGGGCAATAAGCTGTTGATGGTAGCACAGAATCTGGTTGAGTATATTCTCGAAAAAACAGTAAGCTACAACAGGAGTACGGCCGTAAAAGAAAGCGGTTCGGGACTTATAATATATAAGCAGCATAAGCGTATATATGAGGCCGTTGTAAAAGGCGACAGCCAGAAAGCTGTCGACTGTATGTCCGAACATCTTGATTATGTTCAGAAAATGATTTAATTCCGTCAGGAAAAATTTTTTTAACATGTCTGGTTAGACCACTATACCGATAGTTTATTAACAAACAATTATAAGCGAGTCGCGGTGGTTTGTAATCATAAAAACAAAAAAAGGTATCACAATTTCAGTAAACATACTGTATTTTATTTCATTTAGAAAAAGGGAGGAAGCAAAATGGAATTTAATAAGGTTACACCCGAAATTATCGAAAAGCTCAGAGCGATTGCTCCCGGAAGAACTTTTGCCGGAGATGAAATCAACGAAGACTACGCACATGACGAAATGAGATTTTATGGTCAGAAACTTCCCGACGTTGTTGTTGAGGTTGTTTCTGCTGAAGAAGTTTCAGCTATTATGAAGCTTGCCAATGAAAATAAAATTCCCGTTATTCCCAGAGGAGCAGGTACAGGCCTTGCAGGTGGCGCCGTTGCAAAATGGGGCGGAATAATGGTTTCTACAGTAAGAATGAACCACATTAAGTCATACGACCTCGGAAACCTTACTGTAACAGTAGAACCTGGTGTTCTTCTTAATGACCTTGCTGCTGACGCAGAAAAACAGGGCCTTATGTATCCACCGGATCCCGGTGAAAAGTTCGCTACACTCGGCGGAAACGTTTCTACAAACGCCGGCGGTATGAGAGCTGTTAAATACGGTTCAACAAGAGATTACGTTCGTGCTATGGAAGTTGTTCTTCCTACAGGCGAAATCGTAAGATTCGGTTCAAACGTACCTAAGACAAGTTCAGGATATAACTTCGTACACCTTATGTGCGGTTCTGAGGGTACACTCGGTATGGTTACAGAGCTTACACTTAAACTTATCCCTCAGCCTAAGGAATTTGTCAGCTTAATCATTCCTTTCGAGGATCTTGCTACATGTATCGCAGCAGTACCTCAGTTCTTCCTTAACAAGCTTGAGCCTCAGGCGCTTGAGTTCATGGGAAGAGACATCGTAGAGATGAGCGAGAAGTATCTTGAAAAAGAGAACTTCCCTAAGGTTGTCGACGGTGTAGAAGCAGGCGCTTACCTTCTTGTAACATTCGACGGAAACAACAAAGAACAGCTTGACGCTATGTGTGAAGAAGCAAGTGAAGTTGTATTTGAGTGCGGCGCTCTTGACGTATTCGTTGCAGACACACCCGATAAGAGAAGAGACGCATGGGCAGCAAGAAGCCAGTTCCTTGAATCAATTCAGGCCGCTACAGACGAACTTGACGAGTGCGACGTTGTTGTTCCCAGAGATAAGATTGCAGAGTACTTTGACTGGGTACTTACTCTTCAGGATAAGTACAACGTTGTTATCAGAGGATTCGGTCATGCAGGCGACGGTAACCTTCATATTTACGCTTGTAAAGAAGGCGATATGTCTCTTGAAGAGTTCGCTGAAAAATCAGACCTCGTTATGGATGAAATGTACAAGAAAGCTGTTGAAATGGGCGGAGAAATCTCAGGTGAGCACGGTATCGGCCACAGCAAGGTAAAATTCCTTGAGGACGCAGTAGGCGAAACAAAGATGAACCTCATGAGAGGTATTAAGAAAGCATTTGACCCTAACAATATCTTAAATCCCGGCAAAGTTTGCGAAAAGTGCGATTGAGATTATTGTGAGATAAAAATAAATTAAAGAAACAATCAGAAAATTTGGGGAGGAAATTTAAAATGGCTTATATTTTAGACGAGGATGGCGTAGCATTAGTTGCCGACGTCAAAAACTTCTGCGAGAAAGAAGTAAAGGAACAGTGCAAGGAGTACGATGAATCAGGCGAATGGCCTAAAGAAATTTACGACAAGGCTATCGAACTTGGATACCAGATGCTTGAAGTACCTGAAGAGTACGGCGGACTTGGACTTCCCGGAGAAACAATCCTTGCTATGTATGAGGAAATGGCTTGGGCAGACGCAGGTTTTGCTGTAACAATGGCAGCAAGCAACCTTGCTCTTAAACCCATACTTATTGCAGGTTCAGAAGAACAGAAACAGAAATACTGCGACGTAGTTATCAACGGAGGTCTCGGCGCATTCGGTCTTACAGAGCCTAACGCAGGTTCAGACCCCGGCGCAGGAAAGACAACAGCTGTAAAAGACGGAGATGACTACATCCTTAACGGAAGAAAGTGCTTCATCACAAACGCTCCCGTTGCTGACTTCTTTATCATTACAGCTCTTACAGATAAGTCAAAGGGTCTTAAGGGTATGAGCGCATTCATCATTGATAAGGATACACCGGGCTTAAGCACAACAAACCATGAAAACAAGATGGGTATCAGAACATCTATCACAAGCGACGTTGTTCTTGAAGATGTAAGAATTCCCGCTTCTCAGAGACTCGGCGAAGAAGGAACAGGTTTCGCTACAGCTATGAAGACTCTTGACCTTGCAAGAATGTTCGTAGGCGGACTTGCCGTAGGTATCGCACAGAGAGCTCTTGATGAAGGCATCGCTTACACAAAGACAAGACAGCAGTTCGGCAGACCTGTTGCTAAAAACCAGGGTCTTCAGTTCAAGATGGCTGACATGGCTATCCAGAT
>URLB01000068.1 GCA_900548595.1 uncultured Eubacteriales bacterium | reverse complement strand
TGGACAAAATACAACATGATATTTACAGGAATAGATCACATTATTATTTGATTTGTACTTCATGAGTATATTATACTACTAAAAGATATCTAATGATATATATTACTGATAAAAGCTTAAAAAAGTTGCCTATATCTCCACAGCTAAAGCTGGGAGATTTACGGCAACATTTGGTAATGCTCATTCTTTTATGGTAATACAGCAAATTAAATGCTTTCTAACATAAATAACCTAAAGATAAAACATATTTATAACATTTATTCACTTTCGTCTGCCTTTCTTTGACAGCTATTATTATACGAATAAATATTTTTATTTATGAAAAGAGCACAAAAAACTTAAAAAATATTCTTATATAAAAACAATAAAAAAGATGCCAAAGCACCTTTCTTATTAATAATTTTCTGCATGAACTTCAAAGTACGCTTGTGGATGATCACATACTGGACAAACATCAGGTGCTTTTTCCCCAACAACGATATGTCCACAGTTACGACATTCCCAAACCTTTACTTCACTTTTAGCGAAAACTTCTTGCATTTCTACATTATGCAATAATGCTCTATAACGTTCTTCATGATGTTTTTCGATTTCTCCAACCATACGGAATTTAGCTGCAAGTTCTGGAAAACCTTCTTCTTCTGCAGTTTTTGCAAAGCCTTCATACATATCTGTCCATTCGTAGTTTTCACCTTCAGCTGCTGCTACTAGGTTTTCAGCTGTATTTCCAATACCATTTAATTCTTTAAACCACATTTTAGCATGTTCCTTTTCATTATCGGCTGTATGCTGGAAAATTTCAGAAATCTGTTCGTAGCCTTCTTTCTTCGCTACACTAGCAAAATATGTGTACTTATTTCTTGCTTGGCTCTCACCGGCAAATGCTGCCATCAGATTTTTTTCAGTCTGTGAACCTTTAAGTTCCATCTCAAAATTCCTCCTTTTGTAGTTTAAATGATATTTACATGCAATATTTTAACATGATTTAGAATATATTTCCACAGTAGTTTGAGAGATTTTTAAATTTAATTACAAAAATATTCATTTTATTGATTAATTGCCGAAAATGCGGTAAAATATTTTAGTTATATATGAAAATCTATAAGAGGTACGGATATGATTAATATAAATCCAAGAGAAGTCGCAGCTGACGCATTAAACGATATAAGGGAAAATTCAGCCTACAACAATATGACGCTGAGAAGATATCTACGCCAAAACGGAGCTATGCCGAGAGTTGACAAGGCTTTTGTTACGGAATGTGTAAACGGAACACTGAGAAATATGATTTTTATTGATTATGTCATTAATATTTTTTCTAAAACAAAAACAAACAAACTTAAACCGTTTATATTATCGGTAATGCAGATTTCCGTATATCAAATGTTTTTTATGGATAGAGTACCCGATTCCGCAATATGCAGCGAGGCTGTAAAACTTGTCAAAAAAAGGGGGCTTGCGCCTCTTTCGGGATTTGTAAACGGCGTATTGAGAAATATATCAAGAAATAAGGATAAAATAGATATGCCCGATAAAGAAAGTCCGGAGTATATATCGGTTAAGTATTCTTATCCGTTATGGATAGTTAAAATGTGGCTAGCACAGTATGATTTTGATACTGTTGAAAAGATATGTTCTGCGGGAAATAGGGCGCCGGATGTATGTATTGCCGTAAATACTTTAAAAACCAATACCGAAGAGTTGAAAAAACAGCTCAATGCAATAGGTATAAGTACTGAAAACGGATACTATATAGATTCGGCGGTTCACATAAAAGGCTCATCCGATTTGAGCGAAACAGAACCGTTTATAAAAGGAATGTTTCATGTTCAGGACGAGAGTTCAATGCTTGCTGTTTCAGTCCTTAATCCTAAACCTGGAGAAACCGTATTAGACGTATGCGCCGCGCCAGGGGGCAAGTCGTTTTTGGCGGCGGAGAAAATGAATAATACAGGCAGAATAGTTTCATGTGATATTCATCCGCATAAAATCGAACTTATTAAAAGTACAGCCGAAAGATTGGGAATAAATATAATAGAAACAAAAATACGGGACGCGTCGGAGACGCATAAAGAAGATTTTGAAAAATACGACAGAGTTATTGTGGACGCACCGTGTTCGGGACTCGGTCTCATACGCAAAAAGCCAGATATAAAAATAAATAAGACCGGAAACGACATAGATTCGCTTTATGAATTACAGAAAAAGATACTTGACGCTTCAGCCGATTGCGTAAAGCCGGGAGGCATTCTTGTGTACAGTACATGCACGATATGTAAAAAAGAAAATGAGCTTAATATGAAGTATTTACTTGGAAAAGGAAATTTTGAAGCTATTGATATAAAAGAGTATTTACCGGAAAATCTTAGAAAATTTGCAAATGAAGGATATATTCAGCTTCTTCCCGGTGTAAATAATACTGACGGCTTTTTTATATCGGCAATGAGAAAGAAAGGGTTTTAAATGAAAGCAGATTTAAGATCAATGACGCCGGAAGAACTGCAAAAAGAAATGGAATCCATAGGTGAGGCTAAATTTAGAGCGAAACAGATTTTTAGATGGCTTCATGTAAAATATGCGGAAAATTTTGAGGAGATGACGGATCTTTCGGAAAATCTCAGAAATAAACTGAATGACAATTACATAATCGGCGGCGTCAAAATTGTCAGAAAACTTGTGTCTAAAGAGGATAATACGACAAAATACTTGTTTGAACTTGAAAATAACTATATAATAGAGAGCGTATTTATGCAGTATTCCTATGGCAATACGGTTTGTATTTCAACTCAGGCCGGTTGCAGGATGGGGTGTACTTTTTGTGCTTCTACGTTGGACGGAGTGGAAAAAAGTCTTACTCCGGCTGAAATGCTTGCACAGATATATGCTATAGAAAAAGACAAAGGGGAAAAAGTTTCCGGAGTAGTACTTATGGGAAGCGGAGAACCTCTTGATAATTATGAAAATGTTTTGAAGTTTATTAAATTAATAAACTGTAAAGACGGAAAAAATATGGGTCAGAGACATATAACCTTGTCTACATGCGGACTTATAGACAAAATGTACGAACTTGCCGACGAACAATTGCAAATAACGCTGGCTGTCTCTTTGCATGCGCCTAATGATGAAATAAGAAACAGAATTATGCCTATATCCAGAGCATATCCTATGGAAAAACTACTGGAGGCATGCAGACACTATGCAGAAAAGACAAAGAGGAGAATAACATTCGAGTATGCCCTTATAAAAGGGGTGAATGACAGTGCGGAAAACGCAAGGGAACTGGCGTCAAGATTAAAAGGTCTTTTGTGTCATGTTAACCTTATACCGGTAAATGACGTTAAGGAACGAAATTATGTCAGAAGTACAAACGAAAGTATAAAAAAATTTGAAGAAATATTGATTTCCAGGAATATAGAAACCACTGTAAGAAGAAAACTCGGAAGCGATATTGACGCGGCGTGTGGACAGCTTAGAAAACGATATAAAGATGAACAAATTTAACTTAAAGAGGTGAGCCTATGGGTGCTGTCGGAAGATGTGATATTGGCAGAGTAAGAATTCAAAATGAAGATTGTATTTATATATCTGAAAACCCTGATACCGAATTTGAATATTATATAGTCGCCGACGGCATGGGCGGACATAATGCCGGCGAGATAGCAAGTAGTTCTGCGATAAAATATTTTAACGAATATTTAAGCAGACAGGAAATAAAAGAGGAAGCTGACATATTAGATACGTTTGTAGAGGCTCTCAGTTACAGCAATATGGAGATATATAAGATGTCGCAAAACGATTCGTCAATGAATGGAATGGGAACGACATTTACTGCCGCCGCCGTAATAGGAAACAAACTCTACGGTTTGCATGTAGGCGACAGCAGAATATATGTATATGATAAAAACGGACTTAAACAACTTACAAAAGACCATTCTTTTGTAATGGAAATGGTACGCATGGGAAAATTGACCATTGACGAAGCCAGAGTACATCCAAAACGAAATATGATTACAAGAGCTGTCGGGATAGAGGAAACGATACCTGCCGATACGGTTATATGCACGTTGGAAGATGACAGTATTGTTTTGGTGTGCTCGGACGGTTTATCTACGATGATAACTGATGGTGAGATAGAGAAAATATTGAAAAAGAAAACAGACATAGGTAAAAAGGCCGATTTGTTGGTTGAGCTTGCTAATAAGAACGGCGGTTATGACAACATTTCCGTTATTCTTGCGGATAGAAGGGTGGATAATTAATAATGTTGGATAAAGGTACTGTTATCAGTAAAAGATACCAGATAGTTGAAAAACTCGGTTCCGGAGGTATGGCTGTGGCGTATAAAGCCAGAGACATGCGTTTGGGAAGATTTGTTACGGTTAAAGTACTTAAAGACGAGTATGCGGAAAATTCGGAATTCCTTACTAAATTCAGTTCGGAAGCAAGCGCCGCAGCAAGTCTTTCACATCATAATATAGTCAGAGTTTACGATGTAGGTGAAGACCGAGGCATAAATTATATAGTAATGGAATATGTGCATGGTCAATCGCTTAAAAGGACTATAGAAGAGAAAGCTCCTTTTGATACGCTTACGACATTGAGCGTTGCTCTTCAGATAGCGTCGGCATTATCACATGCGCATAAACACCATGTCGTACATAGGGATATTAAACCGCAGAATATACTCGTAGCCGTAGACGGTACAATCAAGGTTACAGACTTCGGAATTGCGCGCGCCGCAACAACAAATACATATGCTGCCGACGTAAACGCAATGGGTTCTGTACACTACTTTTCACCTGAACAGGCAAGAGGCGGATATGTCAATGAAAAGAGCGATATATACTCTCTCGGTATAACTATGTATGAAATGGTAACGGGAAGAGTTCCTTTTGACGCCAGTAGCTCAATAGCAATAGCACTTAAACATTTGAATGAAGAACTGCCCGATATAAAACAATACAATCCTAATATTACAAGAGGATTAGAAGGAATAATAAGAAAAGCTACACAGAAAAAAGCCGATGAAAGATATGACAATATAGATATATTGATATCAGATCTTAAACTTGCAATTATAGAAGCTGCACGTGTTGCAAAAGCGTCTAAAGCGGAAGCTGCAAAAGAAGATGAGGAAGCCTTTAAAGCAACATCTGCAAGAAGAACCGTAAAAAGAAGGTATGCCGAAGAAACAGACGATATTTCCGAAACAGCAGACGATATAAGCGACGCTGCCGCCGAAGAAGTTGCGGAAGATACTTTTGACGACAATATCGAAGAAGAACATACAGACGATGCAGATAATACAGCCGTATATGATGAAGAGTATGACGAAGAGTTTGATAATGATGACGATGACGAGCCCGAATTAAAGGTGGAACTCGCCAAAAATATAAAACTTCCTAAAAGAAGCGTAGGATTTGACAAATACAGCAAAAAATTAAAACTTAATAATGAAGACGATTATTATGACGATGACTACTATGATGACGACGAAGACGATGATTTTGATGACTTCGATGATTATTATAAAGAGATAGACGAAGAAAAGAGGCAGGAAAGAAAAGTTACTATTGCTGCGGTAATTACCTCGTTTATAATAATAGGCATTATAGTTTTTGTAGGCATCAGATTTTTTGATGTGTTTGACAATGCGGCAGCTGTTTTTAATAAAGAAAAGACGGTTCCTAATTTTGTAGGAATGACAATGGAAGAGGCTGAGCCAAAAGCTGAAAAACTTGGAGTTAAACTTATTGAGGGAGCGGTTGTTGACAGCGTAGAACCTGAAAATACAATACTTACACAGGATGTCGATGAAGGAGTTGCTGTTACGGAAAACATGGAAATAATGGTAACCGTAAGTTCGGGAGCGAATACTTATGTTCTTCCCAATGTTGTAGGTGATGATGAAAGCACCGCAATTTCAAAAATAACATCTGAATTAAATGCAAACATTATAATAGAGTATGAGTATGACGAAGCGCATACCGAGGGAACTGTAATAAAACAGTCTCCCGAAGGAAATTCAAATGTAACGGAATCAGTTGACGTTACGCTTACTATATGCCGTGATCAGGATAATATCAACGCAGTTGTTCCCAATGTAACGGGATTAACGGAATCTGACGCAAAGAGCAAGATTACATCAAGCGGACTTCAAGTAGGAAATATTTCATATACTACAAGTTCTACTGTTGCGAAAGGTTATGTTATAACGCAGACAGCTAACCCCGGAGAGGAAATACTTAAAAGCAGTACTATCGATATAGTTGTAAGCAGCGGAAGACCGGCAGCTCCTGCCGTAAATAATAATTCGGGAAGTAACTCCAACTCGGGAAGCACAAATACTTCAAATAATTCAAGTACGACAAATAATACAGGCAACAGCGGAAACTCAGGCAATGCGGCTAACAATTCAAACAATGCGTCTGATAACAGCACGAATACCAATACAAACAGCAATAATACAACACCTCAGGGAAATGACGTAGCTGATGATGTTCCCGCACTTGGAAGCATGGAGTAAAGGGTGAACATATGCTTAACGGAACAATAACAAAGGGAATAGGCGGTTTTTATTATATAGCTACATCTGAAGGCGTTTATGAGTGCCGTGCAAGGGGAAAATTCAGAAAAGAAGGAATAAAGCCTACTGTCGGAGATCATGTGCAAATAAGCGTATTGGATGAAAAAAATAAAAAAGGCAGCCTTGATATTATCGAGGAGAGGAAAAACTGTCTTATAAGACCACGTGTGGCAAATATAGATCAGGCTTTAATAGTATTTGCCGCTGTCAGCCCGGATTTTAACCAAGACATTTTGGATCGTTTTATTGTGCTTGCCGAACAGCAAAAACTGAATATTGTAATCTGTATCAATAAAACAGATATTGATATTGACGGAAATTACAATGATATATGCAAATTATATTACGATGCAGGATTTGACGTAGTACCGATAAGCGCTGAGAAAGGCATTGGTATCGACGAGATTAAAAAAAGGCTTAAAGGAAAAATATCCGTGCTTGCAGGACCGTCGGGCGTAGGCAAATCAAGTCTTTTAAATGCGGTAAATCCTAATATAAAAGCGCAGGTAGGAGAAATAAGTAAGAAAATAGAGAGAGGCAGACATACGACGAGGCAATCGGAACTGTTGGATTTGGGAGATAATACCTATATAGTAGATTCTCCCGGTTTTACATCATTGGATATGAGCGGAATAAATCCCGATGAGCTTGAACTGTATTTCAGAGAATTTGAACCGTACTTAAATGACTGTAAATATAACGGATGTAAACATCTAAATGAGGACAGCAGATTTTGCGGAGTAAAAGCGCAGGTCGGAAAAAATATAAACAAGTCAAGATATATAAGATATAAGGATATATACAATGAAATAATAGAGGAAAGGAAAAGATAAAAATGAAAAAACTTTCTCCTTCAATGTTATCTGCCGATTTCGGCATACTTAATAAACAGCTTGAACAGATAGAAAAAGGCGGAGCGGAATATCTCCATATTGATGTTATGGACGGAGTATTTGTACCGAATATAAGCTTTGGAGCGCCGGTATATAAGACAATAAGAAAGTCGTGTAACCTTGTCTTTGACGTACATCTTATGATTACAAAACCTGAAAGATATATAGAGGATTTTGTTAAAGCCGGAGCGGATATTGTGAACTTTCATGTTGAAGCTACAGAAAATCCTTCGGAAGTTATAGAACTTATAAAGTCGTATGGAGTGAAAACGGGAATAACAATAAAGCCCCAAACACCTGTAAGCGTCATAGAAGAATATCTGGATAGGGTTGATCTTGTTTTGGTTATGACTGTTGAACCTGGATTCGGCGGACAAAAACTTATGACTGATTGTCTTGATAAGATAAGAGAACTTAAGAAAATAAAAGATGAAAAAGGATATTCTTACGAAATAGAAATTGACGGCGGAGTAAGCTTGGATAATATAAAAGAAGTCATGGAGACAGGCGTTGACGTTGTTGTAGCCGGATCGGCTGTTTTCGGAGCCGAGGATATTAGAAAAGCTGCTGAAGATATGCTGGCGGTTATCAGGGAGTTTGATTAAAAATGAAAGCGGTAATATTTGCTAATGCTGATATAAACGACTATGGCTTCTGTGCAGACTATTTAAATGAAGCGGTAGTTATCTGTTGCGATGGCGGAATGAGACACGCTATGGCTTTGGGAATTGTACCCGACTATATAGTTGGAGATTTTGACAGTGTAAAGCCGGAAGTGCTTGACTTTTACAAAAAGCAAAATATCGAGATTAAACAGGTGCCATGCCGTAAAGACGAGACGGATATGGAACTCGGTATAAACCATGCAATGGAAATCGGCGCAGATGATATAACGCTTATAGGCGGAATAGGAAGCCGTATGGATCATACTCTGGCAAATATATTTTTGCTTGTGAGAATGGATAAAGCGGGTATTAAATGCAGATGCGTCAACGAAAACAATATAGTAATGCTTTGTACGAAAAAGTGCGATATTTCGGGAAAAAAAGGAGACCTGGTATCTTTTATTCCCATAACGGAATCAGTAACGGGAGTCAGCACCGAAGGTCTGGAGTATCCGCTTGACAAAGCTGTGGTTTATATGGGATCTCCTTTGGGAGTAAGCAACGTTATGGAAGGTAACACGGCATGTTACAGTATTGAAAGCGGAATGGCGCTTGTAATAAAAGCAAAAGACTGAATATTTATAATTTTGTAGAATTATTATGTTATATATGGTAAATTATATATGAGCTGATATTTAGGGGGATGTCTTAAAGTGTACAAAAGAATTATACTCAAGCTAAGCGGCGAAGCGCTTGCAGGTGATAAAGACGGAGTTATGTACGATAATGAAACAATTTTCTCCGTTGTGGATCAGATAAAAGAAATACTTGATATGGGAACACAGGTCGCTCTTGTAATAGGCGGCGGCAATATTTGGAGAGGAAGAAGTTCAAATGCCGAGATGGACAGAACTAAAGCCGACCAGATAGGAATGCTTGCCACTGTAATGAATGCGGTATATGTTGCGGACGCTTTCAGACAAAGGGGAATAAAGGCAGTTGTACAGACGCCGATTATTATAGGAACGGTTACGGAACAGTTTTCAAAGGAGTCTGCTGTAAAACACCTTGAAAGCGGAGAGGTTGTAATTTTTGCGGCAGGAATAGGACATCCGTATTTTTCAACGGATACGGTTACAGCATTAAGAGGTGCGGAACTGGACGTTGATATGCTGTTATTCGCTAAAAACGTAGACGGCGTATATGATAGCGACCCTAAGATAAATCCCAATGCAAAAAAAATAGATGAAATAAAATGCGAGGATATTTTGAGAAACGGACTGAGAGTAATTGATACGTCAGCCGCAAGTCTTTGCCATGAACAGAGAATACCGGTGCTTATATTCGGACTTAATGAAGAACACAGCCTTATGAAAGCTGTAAAAGGGGAGAAAATAGGCACTGTAGTAACAGTAGGATAATTTGAATAATTTTAAGGAGGCCAGAAATATGTCCAATCAAACAGCAACTTACGAAGAAAAAATGAAGAAAACACTTGCAGCTCTCGAAAGCGAATATTCTACAATTAGAGTAGGAAGAGCTAATCCTAAGGTACTTGATAAAATAACAGTTGATTATTACGGTACGCCTACGCCGCTTAATCAGGTTGGAAATATAACTGTTCCCGAGGCAAGGCTTATAGAAATAAAGCCGTGGGAGTCAAGCCTTTTAAAGGCAATAGAGAAGGCGATAAATATGTCAGATCTCGGAATTAACCCTTCAAACGACGGTAAAGTAATAAGACTTGTATTCCCCGAACTTACAGAGGAAAGAAGAAAAGAACTTACAAAGGATGTTAAGAAAAAAGGCGAGGACTCTAAGATAGCTATCAGAAATATCAGAAGAGACGCCGTTGATGTTTTCAAAAAGCAGGAAAAGAAAGGCGAATTATCAGAAGACGTTTTAAATGACTTGCTTGATGAAATCCAGAAGATTACAGACAAATATATAACGGAGATCGACAAGAAAATCGAAGCAAAGAGCAAAGATGTTCTTTCGGTATAATTCTTTGCCCTCCTGTATTAGGGGGGCTTTTTAAATAACGGAGGATAACGGAAATGTCATATAAAGATGAAATCAATATGGATAAACTTCCAAAACATATAGCCATAATAATGGACGGAAACGGCAGATGGGCAAAAAAGAGACTGCTTCCGAGAAAAATGGGACATAAAGCAGGCGCAAAAACGCTTGAGGATTTAACAAGGGCTGCCGATAAACTCGGTATAAAACATTTGACGGTTTATGCTTTTTCAACAGAGAACTGGAAAAGATCCGAAGAGGAAATATCGGGAATAATGGATCTTCTCAGAAACTACCTTAATGGATATATAGATAAGGCAGATAAGGAAAATATAAAAATGGACGTTATAGGAGAAAAATCTGCCCTTGATATAGACATTCAGGAAAAAATAAAAATTATAGAAAAATTATCTGCGGAAAAAACAGGACTTAACCTTCATATAGCGCTTAACTACGGCGGAAGGGACGACATTCTCAGATGCGTCAAAAAAATTGCTCAAAAGGTTGCCGACGGAGAAGTAACGCCGAATGATATAACGGAAGAAATGATTTCCGATAGTCTTGACACCGGATTTTATCCTGACCCGGAACTTGTAATAAGAACCAGTGGGGAAGAAAGAATAAGCAATTTCCTCTTATGGCAGATAGCATATTCGGAATTTGTGTTTAACAATAAGCTTTGGCCGGACTATACGGAAGAAGATTTATATAAAGATATATGTTATTATCAGAATAGAGACAGGAGATTCGGTGGAAGATAACAGGGGGAGCTATGAAAACAAGA
>URLB01000067.1 GCA_900548595.1 uncultured Eubacteriales bacterium | reverse complement strand
GCCTACCATAACGTTTTCCAGAACAGTCATTCTGTAAAAAAGCCTTATATTCTGGAAAGTTCTTGCCATTCCCAATGCTGTAATCTCAAACGGTTTTTTACCTGTTATGTCCTGGTCTTTAAATAAAATTTTACCTTCCGTAGGTGTATATACACCAGTTATATCATTGAAAAAGGTTGTTTTTCCGGCGCCATTAGGTCCTATAATACCGACAATCTCGCCTTTTCTTAACTCAAAATTAACCGCATTAACCGCAACAAGTCCTCCGAATCTCTGAGTAACATTTTCTGCTTTTAAAATTACCTCAGACATTATTCATCAGCTCCTTTCTCGTCAATGCTGTTTCTTTCTTTCATTTCTTTTCTGAGATTCATTCTCTGTTTGATATGTTTAAGATTAAATCCTCCGAGAAGACCGTTCGGCTTCCAAACAACCATTATTGCTAAAAGAAGACCGTAAACTATCTGTCTGTAGTCGTTTACCGCACGGAGTGCCTCGGGAAGTACGCTGAGAACCGTAGCACCGAAAATACTTCCCGGTATAGACGCCATACCGCCCATAATAGTCATTGATAATATAAGTATTGACTGGTCAAAGTTAAAAGCGTTCGGATCTATAAATCCCATATAGTGAGCATAGAAAGCGCCTATCAAACCTGCAAGTCCCGATGAAATTGCGAATACCATTAATTTATACTTAAATACGTTTATTCCCATTGCGTCGGCAGCTGTCTCGTCGTCTCTTATGGCGCTTATGGCTCTGCCCATTCTGGAGTTCATAATTGCTTTTATAAAAAGTACCGTAATAACAAGTAATATAAGTGCAACGTAATATTTATGTATAGGTTTTGAACAGACAAAACCGAACGCACTTATTTTGGGAATACCCGAAATACCCTGAGGTCCTCTTGTAAGACTCATCCAGTTAAGTTCTATTATACGCATTATCTCACAGAAACCAAGTGTAACAATTGCTAAATATCTTCCTTTAATACGAAGTGTAGGAAGACCAAGCAGTATTCCGAAAATAGCGGCTACTATTGTTCCTAATATTGCCGTCTGTATAAACGTAAGCCCTATCCTCGTGGAGAGTATTGCAGCTGTGTATGCACCTACACCGAAGAATGCCGCATGTCCGAGAGATGTTATTCCCATAAATCCCGTTATAAGGTTAAGTGAAAGCGACAATACAGAAAACATTAAACAGTTTATTCCTATAGTTATAAGATACTGTTTATTAAATGCAACAGGAAAAATTATTGCCAAGACTAAAAATACTATCGATAAAATAAGACTGTTTTTTGCACAAAATTCTAATATACCGCTGAAAGCGCTTTTTTTCTCTTTTTCAGGAGCTGTACCCATAATTCCAATCACCCCTTACACTTTATTTATGGATTTCTGCCCAAAGAATCCCGAAGGTCTTACGATCAGAACAACCATTAATATTACAAACGCCACTGCGTCTCTGTATCCCGAACTTATGTAAGCTGCAAAAAGAGTTTCAAGCAAGCCTATAACGAATCCTCCGAAAACCGCTCCCGGTACGGAACCCATTCCGCCGAGAACTGCCGCGGCGAACGATTTAAGACCTACGCTGGCTCCCATAAGCGTATCGACACGCTGATAATATATTCCAACCATTGTTCCGGAAACCGCCGCAATTGCAGTTCCTATAAAGAATGTAAGCGTAATTACACGGTTAACATTTACACCCATAATTTGCGCCGCCGTGGCATTCTGAGAAATTGCCCTCATTCCGGAACCGAGTTTCGTTTTATAAACAAGAAGACTTAATAAAATCATCAGAACAATTGCTAAAACAAATATAGCTATCTGTATTCTCTGAACAACTGTATTTTCTCCCAAGTAAAATTTTCCAAGCTGGAATACATCAGGGAATTCTACGGGAACTGTTCCGAAAATCAAAAGAACAGAGTTGTTTATAGCCGTCTGAATACCGACTGTACTTAAAAGAGCAGTTATATCGGCGCCTTTTCTCTTTCTGATAGGCTCAAGCGCAACTTTATTCATCAATGCGCCGAGAACACCGGTTATTACTATACTGCTTATAAGACCGATAAAAAATCCCGGTATTGTAACTCTTCCCCACAAAGACGTCATTGTGAAAAGCGAAATATACGCTCCCAGCATATAAAATGAACTGTGGGCGAAGTTGGTAAGTTCCAGTACGCCGTAAACCATGTTAAATCCTATAGTAACAAGCGCATAGGTACTTCCTATTGTCAAACCGTTGACAATTTGCTGTAGAAACATAGCCCCTTTTCCTCCTTTTCAGCTGTCATATTCGGGACAGCCTTTGTTGAAATTCCTTAAAACATAGTAAAAAAGTATATTTTTTTGTTCCATATTATCATCACAATAGTCCTTACTCTGTGCTAATTGTATATAAAAACATACAAATTTACTTTTTTATACTATATATGTTATAATAATAGTTGTACATACATGTTGTCAAGCTTTAAAGCAATATTTATGTGCAATACGTTGCAAAAATTTATCAATATGTACTTTCGATTATTAATTTTTTATAGTTTATTTTTATAATTAGCATCATATTCTTTATTTTGAGGCAATTTTTTTATTTTTGTCATGAAAAACCATACTTTTTATCCTTATTGACACAAAAAAACTTTTCAGTGTATCATAAAAAAATAAGTAAACTCTAAAAAGAAAGACGGCCATATCATGAAATATGTATCTTTGGAAGAACAACTGCATACAACTTCCGTAACAAAGCTTCTTATAAAGCTATCGCTGCCTGCAACGGCGGCGCAAATGGTAAGCGCCTTATACAGCGTTGTTGACAGAATATACATAAGCCGTATACCCAACATAGGCGCCGACGCACTTGCAGGCCTCGGCGTATGCTTTCCTCTCATTATGTTTAACACTGCAATCTGTATTCTTATAGCCAGCGGCTCTTCTGCTCTCTCAACAATAAAAATGGGTGAAGGCAATAATAAAGACGCTTCGAAACTGTTAAACGGCAGTTTTACACTGCTTATTGCAACCGGTATTGTACTTATGGCTGTAATGTATCTGTTTCTGTCTCCGATGCTTATGTTTTTCGGAGGCAGTAATAATACGCTTCCCTATGCCGTTGAATATATGGAAATTTATCTTCTAGGCACAGTTGTCGGACAAATCAGCCTCGGAATGAACTACTTCATAAACTCCCAGGGCTATGCTCGTGTAGGGATGATATCCGTCCTTTGCGGAGCTATTGCCAACATAGTATTAGACCCGATACTCATTTTCGGATTTAATATGGGCATAAAAGGCGCGGCTATCGCAACAGTTGTGTCTCAGTTAATATCAGCCGTTTGGGTAATGGTTTTCCTCTGTGGCAAAAAACCTATTCTCAGGTTTAATATTAAAGAACTTGTTCCGGACTTTTCTCTAATGCTTAACGGCTGCGCTCTAGGTCTGTCGAATTTTATATTCCAAATAAACGAAAGCGTCGTTGTAATAGTTTTAAACAGGCTTCTTATTAAATACAGTCCGACAGGATTGGGCGATATGCACATAGCCGCCCTTTCAATTGTAGCAACCATGCAACAGTTCTTCTGCATGCCTCTTAAAGGACTTGTGCAGGGTTCTCAGCCAATTATAAGCTACAGCGTCGGCGCAAAGGATTATCCGAAAATACACAATACAATAATATCTGCAAGAGCTTTATCAATTACCTGCGCTTCCGTTCTTTGGTTTATATTTGTGTTTTTCTCTAAATCTATCGCTTCAATGTTCGCACCCGACAAACAGCTTGCCGAGATAGCTGCCGTTGCCATACGCATATCTTTTTCCACTATATTTGTAATAGGTATGCAGATGATAAATCAAAATTCATTTATAGCCATGGGCAATGTTAAATACTCATTCTTATTCGGACTGATGAGAAAGATTTTTCTGCTTATTCCGCTGGCTTTCATACTTCCGCACTTTGTAGGCGTCTGGGGAGTATATGCCGCCGAGGCAGTGTCAAACGTCATAACGACAATCATTACATATTTTGTATTCAATAATTATATGAACAAGCTTAGAATAAAATTTTCAAAAATTTAAACTTGGGGCAGTCATAATATGGCTGCCGTTTATTTTTGTCCGTAGTATGCGTTTTTTCCGTGCTTCCTCATAAAATGCTTTTCAAGCACATAAGTCGGAACCGAAACAGCACTCGGGTTAATCATCCTTGTTAAAGCAGCCATTTTTGCGGTTTCTTCAAGCACTGCCGCATGGTATACCGCCTCCATTGCGTCTCTTCCCCATGTAAACGGTCCATGATTTGCACATATAACGCCGGGAACATAGTCCGGATTAATTTCCCTAAACGCCTCTTTTATCACAAGTCCCGTATTTCTTTCATAGGCTTCTTTCGTTTCCTTTGCCGTCAATGCCCTTGTACAGGGAACCTCTCCGTAAAAATAATCCGCATGCGTCGTCCCATAACACGGTATAGCGGTTCTTGCCTGCGCCCATGCCACTGCCCAAGTTGAGTGTGTATGAACGACGCCGCCTATATTTTCAAAAGCTTTATACAGTTCAATATGAGTAGGCGTGTCGGATGACGGTCTTAAGTTTCCCTCAACAACGTTTCCTTCCATGTCTACAATCACCATGTCGTCTGCCTTCATTACGCTGTAATCAACTCCGCTTGGCTTTATAACAACCAACCCTCGTTCTCTGTCTATTGCGCTTGCATTTCCCCATGTGTACATTACAAGTCCTCTCATTGTAAGCTCCAAATTAGCTTCCAGTACACTTTTTTTCAGTTCTTCAAGCATTTTTACCCTTCTTTCCGTTTTCGGCTTCTTTCTTTATCACCTTAAGCCTTTTCATAACATCGTTTTCCCCTCTTCCGAAATAATCGTGGAGAGTTACAAACTCATTATAAAGCTTATCGTATATTTTTTTATTTTTAGGATTCGGTTTATATGTATAATCCTCAACTCTGCCCATTTGCTCAGCTGCTTCATATATTGTGTCATATCCTCCGTTATCCTTTCCTGCGGCAACGGCGGCAAACATTGCCGATCCGAGAGCGGGAGTCTGGTCGGAAGCTCCTATAAATATTTCTTTTCCCGTAACATCCGCATATATCTGCATCATCATCGGATTTTTCTTTACAATACCTCCGCAGGCATACAACTCGTTTACAGGAACTCCGCTCTCTTCAAAAGTTTCTATTATAAGTCTTTTACCGTAGGCTGTCGCTTCAATAAGAGCCCTGTACATTTCTTCCGGCTTTGTAAGAAGAGTCATGCCTATCATAAGCCCTGTCAAATCGACGTCCACAAGGCATGACCTGTTACCGTTCCACCAGTCAAGCGCAATAAGTCCGCTCTCTCCGACAGCAAGCGCCGAAGCCTTTTCCGTAAGATATTGGTGTATGTTCATTCCTTTTTCGTCAGCAGCCTTTTTATACTCATACGGAACACAGTTTTTTACAAACCAGTCAAAATGATCACCGACGCATGACTGTCCAGACTCGTATCCGTAATATCCGGGCAATACTCCGTCTTCGACAACTCCGCACATTCCGGGAACAAGTTTCTCTTCATCTCCGAGAAGTATATCGCATGTAGAAGTACCCATTATCATAAGCATTTTTCCCGTATCATGTACGCCGACAGCCGGAAGAGAAACATGTGCGTCTACATTTCCTACCGCAACCGCTATTCCTTCATTCAATCCCATTTTTTCGGCCATTTCTTTTTTAAGCACACCTGCACGCTGTCCGACGCTTAATATTTCCCCTTTGAATTTATCTGTTATATTCTCCAGAGCGGGATTAAGCTTTTTAAAAAATTCTTTTGACGGGTATCCTTCTTTTTTATGCCAGATTGCTTTATATCCTGCCGTACAGCTGTTTCTTACCCAGTTTCCGGTCATCTCCATAATAATCCAGTCAGCCGCTTCCATAAAGGCGTATGTGTTTTCGTATATCTGCGGAGCTTCTTCTAAAATCTGCATAACTTTCGGAATCATCCATTCCGATGATATTTTACCACCGTACCTCTTTAAAAATTTTTCTCCCGTTTCCTCAGCCTTTTTATTGAGACGGTTTGCCTGATCCTGCGCGGCATGGTGTTTCCAAAGCTTTACCCAGCTGTTGGGATTACCTGCGTATTCTTCATCAAAGCAGAGAGGTTTTCCGTCTTTATCCAAAGGCATTATTGTACATGCTGTAAAATCGGTTCCTATTCCTATGATGCAATCCTTTGACACTCCCGATTTTCTCAAAACCTCAGGCACGGTTTCAAACAACACTTCAATATAGTCCATCGGATGTTGAAGCGCCCAATCTATTCCGAGCCTTGTTCCGTCCGGGAGCTTTTTGTCCATTACGCCGTGCGTATACTCTTTTACAGCAGAAGCAATTACCTTTCCGCTGTCGACTTCTACCAATACGCTTCGCCCTGACAGTGTTCCGAAGTCGACTCCTATTGTGTAATATTTCATTTTTATCCCCCTTATCGATAAATTTGATTTCATCTATATTCTTAACAATACTTATAATGTTCTCTCACCAATATAAACTGCCTTTACTATAGAAATCACAATTTCCTTGTAGAATTTCTTACAACAATATCCACATCCATAATTTCGCCTGAAACCTTTTCTCCGTTTATGATACTTAAAAGTTTTTCGGCAGATTTCTTTCCGAGTTCTTCTTTAGGGTGTGTTATTGATGTCAATCCCGTTTCATAAGCTATGTCTGAATTATCGAAACCGATTACTGAAATATTTTCCGGAACAGATAACCCCATTTTATTCAATTCTTTAATGGCTGATATTGCAATTTGATCATTATAGCAAACAATCGCGGTTATATCCTTGTTATTGTTTATAAGTTCATTTATCATTGACGACGGCTTTATTCCTTTGTCTTCAGTGTGATACCATACTATTAAGTCAGGGTTATATGCTATTTCAGCCTCATTTAATCCCTTTACAAATCCTTTGTGTCTTTGGTATCCTTGTGAATCATCGGCTTTGAAAATCCCGATTATTTTTTTATGTCCGAGGTCTATCAAATGTTTTACCGCAATGTATCCTCCCTTTTCGTCATCTGTAATGACATAAGTTTTTTCGGTTGCCCAACTGTAAAGTCCCTGTATAAATACATAAGGTATACCCTCATTATCAAGTCTCTCGTACAATTCCGTATGTCGGCAAAATATCTGGCTTTTGCTTGGCTCAATAATAAGACCGCACACGCCGGCTTTCAATGCGTCATCAAGGCAATTTTTCTCTGTGTAAATATCGTTCCCCGTATTTTTAAGCAAAACATTATATCCGTTCTTGCTCATAACGTCATATATTCCGTTTATTACATGGGGGAATATATAGTCGGATATATATGTAGTAATTACAGCTATGATTTTTGAGTCGTTTTTTGTTTTATATTTAAGCGTACAAAAAGTTCCTCTTCCGTGTTCAGCTGAAACATAGCCGTCATTCTCAAGTATAGAAAGGGCTTTCCTCACAGTATGTCTGCTCATCCCGAACTTTTCAGCCAGCTTATTTTCGGAAGGCAGCTTATCTCCCGGTTTTATTTTGCCGCTAATTATGTCATTTTTTATACTGTCAATTAAAATTATATATTTTGCCTTGTCATTTATATTCAAACAAGCACCTTCTTTGCAGTATTTTTTAATATAATTATATAACTCGTCTATACATATATACAAGTTATATGATTAATAAAAAAAGCGCCTTTTAAGACGCTTGATTTTGTACTATATTGCCAACCATTTTTTAACAGTTGTCATTTATATTCTTTTATATGTTATTATTCAAAGTTTATAAGTTAATTTAAAATAATACAACTTCAAAATAAATTTATACTTTATCTTACTGCGGTTTTCCGCATCATATAAATAATAATAAAAATTTTCTTATTTTTTTACCGCAAATTTATATACAGCTTCCGCAAAACCGTCGTCATTATTACTTTTTGTTATGTAGTCGGCTACGGATTTAACGCTTTCCTCTCCGTTTGCCATAGCTACGCCTATTCCTGCCTTAATTATCATATCTCTGTCATTTTCATTATCTCCGAAGCACATAGTATTTTCCATATCCATATTTAGTAATGCAGTTAGATTTTCCAGCGCCGTTCCCTTTGAACAGCCTTTTCTGCCTATCTCCAGATTATTTCCCAGCGAGTTCGTTACTTCAACATTTAGGTTATTTATAATATATTTATATATTTTTTCTCTTTTGTTTAAGTCCGTAAAAATAAGATTTATATTCTCAACTGTGCTTGTTTCGGATAAAATTTCAGAAAAATTATTCACTGTATTTCTCGTATCCAGTATCCAGTCTTTAAATTTCGGGTTCACACCGTAATTAATAAGATTATCCGCAAATTTTTTAAGTATATAGGCTCTTCCTTCGGTAAATATTTCAACCATTATATCCACGCTCAACGCAATATCTATTACTTTAAATGCGGTATGTGAATCAAGCTGATTTTTATAAATACTTTTACCGGTTTTTAAGTCGGTAATTCCCGCGCCGTTTGAAGTAATAACATAACGAATACAATTTAATTCTAAAACCTTTTTCGGGATCGTATATAATGATCTCCCTGTCGCAGGCACTATAAGTATACCTCTTTCAAAAGCGTCCGATGCCGCTTTCATATTTTTTACGGAAATATCTTTATTGTCTGTAAAAAACGTTCCGTCAAGATCAGTTGCAATCAATCTGATGTTCTTCAATTTTATACCTCCGAAACTTTTGTTATTTATACTTTATCACAAAACGTCTGTGTAAAAAAGAGTAAACCTATTTATACCAAAACAATTAGATTACCATTAAAAAGTAAACACAACGTCTTTTTCAAAACCTTACGTATTGACTATTTTATTCGCAAATAGTAATATTTTATATATATTGACATTACAATCAATGGAGGTGAACTAATGTCAATCAAAATTCTTACAGACTCCGGTTCTGACTATGAAAAACATGAAATAGATGAAAAAAATATTGACGTCATTCCTATACCGATTACGTTTAAAGGAAGAGACTACCTTTCGGGCGTAAATTTAAGCAAAGCCGACTTTTTTGCGCTTTTGGAAGAAGGCGATGATTTTCCGAAAACAGCCCAGCCATCTCCTCAGGTATTTATTGATTATTTTGAAGAAGCCAAGAAAAACGGTGATGAAGTAATAGCAATAATGCTTTCCGGCTCATTAAGCGGCATGCTTCAGACAATGCATTTGTGCAAAGAAACCGTTGGTTATGATAAAATACATATTATAGATTCTATCTCCGCCACAGTCGGAATGCGACTTCTTGTCGATAACGCAGTCAAATTACGCGATGAAGGAAAAAGCGCTGATGAAATTGTATCCGAGACAGAAAGCCTTAAAAAAAGAGTTCGTTTATACGCTACTTTTCCGACGCTTAAATATCTTGTCAAAGGCGGACGCCTTTCTAGGTTTGAAGCGAGTGCAGCTACTTTGGCAAGAATAAAGCCTGTAATAACAATCGGCTCTGAAGGCGAAGTTTTTGTATGCCATAAAGGAGTAGGCATTAAGCGCAGTATAGATTACATGGCTCAAGCTGTAATCGATGAGGGTATTGATACAAAATATCCTGTATTCCCTATATATTCCGGAGACCCTTCAAATTCTAAAATTATGCTTGAAAAAATATCGGAAAAAGGACTTGACTTGGATGGAGCGCCTCTTCTTAATATCGGACCAACAATAGGCACTTATGTTGGAGTAGGCGCGGCAGGTATAGTATATGTAAGAAAAAACAAATAATAAGACAGTAAAGCCGCATATAAAATTTATATGCGGCTTAATAATTTGATATTTTGCCATATTAAATAAATTCCGTGTTTTCGGCATTTTAAAACTTTTCATAAAATCAAAGTTTTACAATATGTCAAACAATATTGTTATGTCAGTTTAAATTGCTATCATACAAAAGCTTTTATCTATCCCACTCGTCGCATAAGGCATTGATTTTGTTCAGCAAAATTTCAAGGTCTGCATTTGCTCCGCCCCTGTTATGAGAAACAACCGTTTTAAGTCTTGCAGCTGCTTTTTCAAGTTCTTTGTAGAGATTCTCACCTCTGACTGCGCCTTTTGATTTAGCAGTATATTCTTCATGCTGCTCAACAAGCTTTCTTACTCCCTGACTTATAATTGAGTTTGTGGCAAGGTCAACTTCAGCACCGCTATACGGAGCAAATGTTTCATATCCGTATTCTTTTCTGAGATATTCGGCAAAATCGTCTGTTACCTCATCGTTTCCGTGTACTATAAAAACTCTCTTAGGTTTTTCTTTAAATCCGTTTATCCAGTCTATAAGTCCTTGTTTGTCTGCATGTCCGCTTACTCCGTCAAGCTTTTCTATGTGAGCCTTAACTCCTATTTTCTCACCGAAAAGTTTTACGGAAGTCTCCCCGTCCAAAAGCATTCTGCCGAGAGTGCCCTCCGCCTGATATCCTACAAAAAGAATTGTAGATTCAGGTCTCCAAAGGTTATGCTTTAAATGATGTCGTATTCTTCCCGCTTCACACATTCCGGAAGCGGATATTATTACTTTCGGTTCACTGTCAAAGTTAATCGCCCTGGAATCGTCGCTTGTTACGGAAACTTCAAGACCTTCAAACGAAATCGGATTTATACCTTTTTTTATTAATTCCAAAGCTTCCTCATCATAGAAATCCAATGTATTTTTATTAAATACATTCGTCGCCTCAACAGCCAAAGGACTGTCTACATATACTTTAAAACCGTCATGTCCTTTTATCATTCTGTCAGCCTTTATTTTACGTATAAAATAAAGTATTTCCTGAGTTCTTCCGACTGCAAATGCAGGTATTACAAGGTTTCCTCCTCTGTCCAGCGTTGTCTGAATCATATTTGCCAAAGCCGTATAGTAGTCAGGTCTTTCACCGTGATACCTGTCGCCGTATGTCGATTCCATTATCACATAGTCAGCTTCATCCGTATACTTAGGATCTTCAATAAGAGGCTGATCGGTGTTTCCTATATCTCCCGAAAAAACAATCGTTTTATTTATGCCGTTTTCGCTAAGCCAAAGTT
>URLB01000066.1 GCA_900548595.1 uncultured Eubacteriales bacterium | reverse complement strand
GTCATAGTTTACCGTAACCGTTCCGCAGCCGAAGTTTATGCGCTCTCCCACATCGGAATCGCCTATATATGTAAGGTGGGATACTTTTGTTCCGTCGCCCACAACAGAATTTTTTACCTCTACAAAGTCGCCTATTTTTACATTCTTTCCGATAGAGCAGTTAGGTCTTATATATGCGTAAGGCCCTACTGTTGTATTATCGTCTACGGACGAATCAATGGCTGTGGAATACTGGAATTTTACTCCGTTTCCGAGTTTTACGTTTGTCAGTCTGGAATCGGGTCCGACAATACAGTCTTCTCCTATTACTGTATTACCCTCTATTACAACGCCCGGAAGAAGCACAGTATCGCAGCCTATCACAGCTCCGTCCTCAATATATGTTCTTTCCGGGTCAATCATGGTAACTCCCATATCCATATACTGGCGGTTTACTCTTTTTCTCATATACGCTTCCGCCTCGGCAAGCTGTATTCTGGAGTTTACTCCGGAAAATTCTTCTGCGCTGTCCGCTGCCATGGCGTTCACCTTTCCGCCGTTTTTCAGTACAATCTCCAAAGTGTCGGGCAGATAATACTCTCCCTGTGCATTATCGTTTTTAAGCATTGAAAGACCCTTTTTAAGCGCTTCGCCCCTAAAACAGTATATTCCCGTGTTTATTTCCTTTACGGCTTTTTCTATGTCGTCGGCGTCCTTATGCTCTACATTTTTAAGGAAAGCTCCGTTTTCGTCCCTTATTATATGTCCGTATCCCGTCGGGTCGTCCACTATGGCGGAAATTATGGAAATACTGTTTTCTTCCGTCCTATGGAAATCAAGAAGCTTTCCCACGGTTTCCGGCGTAACAAGCGGCGTATCCCCGTAAAGCACGAGAATATCCGCATTATCTTCTATAAAATCGCCTGCCTGCATAACGGCATGTCCTGTACCGAGCTGTTTTTCCTGAATGGAAAACTTTACGTTTTCCTTTTCAAGGGCAGCCTTTACGGCGTCGCCTCCATGTCCTATAACAACACATATATCGTCGGCTCCGGCATTTTTAGCCATATCTATGACATGCTTCACCATAGGTTTTCCCTGTACCTTGTGAAGAACCTTCGGCAGTTTGGATTTCATTCTTTTTCCTTCTCCTGCCGCCAAAATTATAACTTTTAATTTATTCATAAAATCTTCTCCTTAAAGCTCTGATAAACCATTTATATATTTTGGCATGTAATCATGATTTTTTCAATACATTTTTACTGTATAAACAAATTATCGGTAACAAAAACAGCCGGATTCTTAACGAATCCGGCATAAGGCAATTATTCTGCGCTGTTTTCTTTCTCAAAAGCTTCTTCCTCAATAATAGCAGCCTCATATTTTTCAAGAACAAGTTTCTGTATCCTGTTTCTTGTCTCCGCGTTTATGGGATGTGCAACGTCCCTAAACTCTCCGTCCGCTGTTCTTCTGCTGGGCATGGCTATAAAAAGTCCTTCTTCTCTTTCTATCACCTTTATGTCGTGTATAACTATTTCGTTATCAAATGTAACCGACACAACAGCTTTCATTTTTCCTTCTTTGTTTACTTTTCTTACTCTGATATCCGTTATCTCCATAATATCCTGCCTCTCCCTTTTGCTTGAGCATGATGCTTCCCTGATGATTAAATTGCCATTTAACCATATTTTTTATATTTAATCCCCCGCAGGAGGCATTAAATCACAGAATTTTTCTTTATTACCTTCAGTCCTCCGTCATCGGCATATATGTTTTTTCCCGATGTAACCACTACGTTCTTATCCAGAATGGCGTTTTCTATAACGCAGTCGTCGCCGATATAGCAGCCTTCCATTAATATGGAATTTTTTATTACCGCCCTGTCTCCGATAAATACGCGTCTGAACACTACCGAATTTTCCACAGTACCGTTGATTATCGTACCGCTTCCTATAACGCAGTTGCTTACCTCGGCATTGGCGTTATATTTAACGGGAGGCTCATCCTTCGGTTTTGTGTCTATAAAGGGTTCCTGCTTTGTAAAAACGTCTCTTACGTCTTTGTTCAGGAAATCCATATTCGTTCTGTAATATTCCTCTATTCCCGCGCCTACGCTGCTCCAATATCCGTCAAATTCGTATCCGTATATTTTAAGGCGTTTTCTGAGGCGGATAACAATGTCCCTTACAAAATCATATCTTCCCTCACTGACAACGCTTTCCAAAAGGTCTATAAGAAGCTCTCTTCCGATTATATAAATACCGAGAGATGCACAATCCGACTGAGGGTCAAGCGGCTTTTCCTCAAAGTCTACAACCCTGTTATCCTGATCCATTTTCATTACGCCGTATTTATGAAGCGCATCGCTACTCATCCTTTTATAAACTATTGTAATGTCAGCTTCTTTTTCTTTATGGAACTCTAAAATTTTCTTATAGTTCATCTTATAAACCGCATCTCCGGAAGATATTGCCACATACGGCTCGTTACTTCTTTTAAGGAACGATATGTTCTGATACATGGAGTCGGCAGTGCCTCTGAACCATGAAGAATTGTCCTTGCTCGTATAAGGCGAGAGGACAAACAATCCGCCTTTTTTTCTTCCGAGATCCCACCATTTCGACGATACAAGATGGTCGTGCAAAGATCTGGAATTGTACTGGGTTATAACCGCTATTTTTCCTATTCCCGACGAAGTCATACTTGTAAGGGGAAAATCAACCGCTCTGAAAGATCCGCCGACGGGCATGGCAGCAGCAGCCCTGCTTTCCGTAAGTTCTCCCATACGCTTTTCGCTGTTTCCGCCGGCGAGTATAATACCTATCGCTTTCATCTTCTGCCAACCTCCCGTACTATGGATTTTCCGCTTTCCAGTTTACCGTCGGCGTAATCTTCTTCCTTGGTATCGCCGTAAAGCACACAGTTCTTTCCGATTTTTATTCCGGCAGGTATAACGGTATTTTCTCCCGCAACCGTTATTCCGGTATTATATATGTTGGGTTTATCTTCATTCGGTACGTTTTCTCCCTCGCCGAGAACCGCTCCTTCTCCGACAATCGTATTTCTGTCGATTATACATCTGTCTATAACCGCATTCTTTTTAACAACGACATTCTCCATAAATATGGAGTCTCTTATTACCGCGCCCTCTTCGACTATAACGTCGGGGCCGAGAACCGACGAATACACCTCTCCGTATATTTCACAGCCCTCCGAAATAATAGACTGCTTTATTTTTGCCCCTGCCGCCACATACTGAGGAGGCTGATTTTCGGAGTTGGTATAAATCTTCCAAAAGCTGTCGTAGAAATTAAATTCCGGTACCGTCTTAATAAGCTCCATATTTGCCTGCCAATAGGATTCTATGGTTCCTACGTCTTTCCAATATCCGTCAAATCTGTACGCATATAACGTTTCGCCGTCGGCAAGCATTTTGGGTATTATGTGCATACCGAAATCACTATTGGCATGAACCTTGTTATCGTCAATAAGAGCTTGTCTGAGTTTTTCCCATGTAAAAATATAAATTCCCATGGAAGCAAGATTACTCTTAGGATTTGCCGGCTTTTCCTCAAACTCATAAATTTTGTCATCGTCAAGAGTGTTCATTATGCCGAATCTTCCGGCTTCTTCAAACGGCACTTCCAGTACGGCTATTGTCGCCGTACAGTTGTTTTCCTTATGGAATTCCAACATTTTAGAATAGTCCATTTTATAAATATGGTCGCCGGAAAGTATAAGCACATATTCGGGATTATATCTGTCTATGTAGTCCAGATTGTGATAAATGGCATTGGCTGTTCCCATAAACCAATCGCCCATTTCCTCTCCGCCTTTTACATGGGGAGAGAGCATTGTAACCCCTCCGTTCTTTCTGTCCAAGTCCCACGGTATACCTATTCCTATATGATGGTTAAGCATAAGAGGCTGGTATTGGGTAAGCACACCTACAGTATCGATACCTGAGTTAATACAATTGCTGAGCGGAAAATCAATAATTCGGTATTTTCCTCCATATCTTACCGCCGGTTTCGCCGTATTTTTTGTCAAAATACCCAATCGGCTTCCCTGACCGCCGGCAAGGAGTAAAGCCATTATTTCTTTGCGTTCCATCACATCGCCTCCCATGAAGATAATTTTTTATGAAATATGTCCTTACGAACACATACATATCGGTAAATATATTATAATATTACCATATTTTTGTTAAAGAAAAAATAGTATTATTTCACCAAAAAGCCGTATAAAATTTTATATCCGCTTTTTTACGCCTAATTATATAATCCAGTGGATTTTATCCATATAATGTAGTATACTTTTTACTGAATATCCGGCGGTATTTTGCGCCGATTTTAAATCAATAAAAACAGGGGAAGTAATTAATGATGAATATTAATCTTGAAAATAATTCTCAGCATATACACTTTGTAGGCATAGGCGGCATAAGTATGTCGGGTCTTGCCGAAATACTTAACTTTGAAGGCTTCAAAGTGTCAGGTTCCGATATAAAGGATTCCAAGATAACCGACAGCCTTAAAAAACAGGGAATAACCGTTACTATCGGTCAGAAAGCGGATAATATAACCGACGATACTGATATAGTCGTATATACTGCGGCAGTAAAGGCGGATAATCCGGAAATACTGGCGGCGCATGAAAAAAATATACCTATTATAGAAAGAGCAACTCTTCTGGGAGCGATAATGGACAGGTACAAAAAAAGTATTGCCGTTTCCGGTACTCACGGAAAAACAACTACAACTTCCATGATTTCCGAAATAATAATGGCCGCAAAACTTGACCCCACTATAACCGTCGGCGGAATACTTAAATCTATCGGCGGAAATATCCGCGTCGGCTCTTCGGACTATTTCGTAGCCGAAGCATGCGAATATTTCGACAGTTTTCTTCATTTCAGACCTTATGTAGGCGTTGTCCTTACTATAGACGCAGACCATCTTGACTATTTTAAAAATCTTGAAAACATAAGAAAATCTTTCCATAAATTTGCGGAAAATATTGCGGAAGGCGGTTCTCTTGTAATCAATACCGCAATCGAAAATTACAGGGAAATAACGGCAGGTTTGAAGCCGAATATCATTTCCTACGGAAGCGCCGATGAAAAGGCGGACGTTTATGCAAAATCCATTACTATATCAAATATGGGCACATATAGCTTTGACGTATATTACAAGGGTTCTTTTGAGTGCCGTATTGATTTGAAAGTTCCCGGCAGACATAATGTGGATAACGCTCTCGCAGCGTTTGCAGCCGCAAAAGTATTTGAAATAGACAATAAATTTATTAAGGAAGGTCTTGAAAACTACGGCGGAACAGACAGACGTTTCCAGTACAAGGGTAACTTTAACGGAATAACCGTCATAGACGACTATGCCCACCACCCTACGGAAGTAAAGGCTACTCTTTCCGCGGCAAAAAATATAGAAAAAAACAAGCTGTGGTGCATATTCCAGCCGCACACATACTCCAGAACCTATAATCTGCTTGACGAATTTTCCGAGGCTTTTGACGACGCCGATAAAATAGTGGTTGCAGATATATACGCCGCAAGGGAGAAAGATACGGGTCTTATAAACAGTTCCGTCCTTGTCGAACGTATAAAACAGCGCGGAGGGGATGCCGTATATGTCGGCGGTTTCGATGAAATAAAGGAATATATCCGCCAAAACTGTTCCGAAGGCGACCTGTTGATAACTATGGGAGCCGGAGACGTTTATTTAATAGGCGAAGACCTTGTAAAGTAATAGTTATCCACAATGTCCACAGACTTATAAACAGATTTTACTCACAAATTTAATTTGTCAACGATTTTTTGACAAAAAAATAATTTCGTCATAAAGTAGAAAATACCGTCCTTAACATATGTTAAAGACGGTATTTTTATTAAATATTACAATATGATTTATCGGATTTTTAAGTATTTAATAAAATTTAAAGTTAATTTTTGTTTTTGTCGAAATCTCCCCTAATATGTCGGTTTTTGCTGTCCACAGAGTTTTCAACAACCACTTTTATACATTATTCTACGTTTTATGCAATTATACGCTCCCCATAACACAAATGTACTTATACAGCACACAAACGCTCTGAATAAAAGCAGCTCTCCCTGTCCGAAGGAAAAACATTCCGCCGCAATATAATCGGCATAATAGAGCGTAAGACAGTGGGAGAGATATATATTATAGCTTTGCCTGTTTATAACGGAAAAAATCTTTTTATCCACAATATACCCACTGATATACACACCCAGCGTCAAGACAAAGGCTATGGCGGCGGTACAATATATTATGTGAATATTTTCCAGTCCTCCGATATATCTTACGCCTGCGGAATTTACCCATGTAAGAAGCCCGTCGGTTACGGCTGCCGCCGCAAATACGGCAATTATATATTTGCTATATTTTTTTATCCACATAATGACTTTTTCATAATAGCTGCCGACATAACAGCCGCATATCCAGTAAGAAATATATTTTAAAAATATCCTGTCGTTATATACAAAGTCCGCAAAGGCATATTGCCCGAATATTATCATTATAACGGCGGAAACGGGAATAAGCGCCGACGGTTTTATTTTTTTCACAATCCAAAGCCAAAAGGGCATCAAAACATAAAACTGTACTATTATGACCACAAAATAAAAATGGCTTATCATATTGCCCAAAAATATATATTTTATCAGTTCGCCCATATCGAAAATAAAATATCCCAGCGGCATAAGCGCAAAGTAATATATTATGTTCCATAGGATATAGGGTATAACTATAGTCTTAAGTCTAGCCTTTATGAATCCGACGTAATCAAATCCGCCGTCTTTGTACCGCATAAAATATTTTACTGCGCTCAAAAAAATAAAGCCCTGGACAACAAAGGACGAAAGCCTGGACGGTATATAAACCGCCGCAAATTGCAGACTTGTCCTGTCCAGAGCCGATACGGCTTTTGATAATATATGAATAAGCATTACAAGCAGACACAAAAAAACATTTGCAAAATCTATTTCTCTACGTTTCTCCATTATATACAGCCTCATTTATGATACGGTTCGTTTTTCATTATTTTCATCGCCCTGTAAAACTGTTCCAACAGTATTACTCTCATCATTTGATGTGGAAACGTCATATCCGAAAAACTAAGCTTATAATCGGCGGCGTTTAACACCTCGTCCGACAGGCCGAGAGAGCCTCCTATGACAAAAACGATATGCCCCGCTCCTCTCACCATGCGCTCGTTAATAAAGTCCGAAAAGGCTTCCGACGTCATTTTTTTGCCGTTTATCGCCAAAACTATAACGTATGCGCCGTCCTTTATATTTTTCAGTATTCTCTGCCCCTCGTTTTTCTTGACAATTTCGGCTTCCGCCGCGCTCAATGTTTCCGGAGCTTTCTCATCGGGTACTTCTATTATTTCCAACTTAACATATTTACTCAGTCTTTTGGAATACTCCTCGACCGCAGCCTGCCAATATTTTTCTTTCAGCCTGCCGACGCCTATTATAGTTATTTTCATAAATATACCCCTTACAGTTCCACTGTTATACTGTTTGAATATCTGGAAGCCATATCCAACTGCAAATATGTACCGACGTTTATATTATTATCCCTGAGAATTTTATCCACAGTTTCATACGCCAGGTGAGGCTCGTTATTTTCATTGCTGAGATGTCCCAGAAAAACATATTTCAGCCTTCCGCTCATTATCTCACTGAGGGTATCCCCTGCCGTAACGTTTGACAAATGCCCTCTTTCTCCCAAAATACGCTTTTTAAGCGCCCATGGATAACTTCCTTTTTTAAGCATGTCCACATCATGGTTCGCTTCCAAAAGAAGTACGTCGGAATCGTAAATATTTTCTTTAACCGTATCGGTTACATGCCCTATGTCGGTTGCAACCGTCAGCTTCCTGTCTTCAGTAAAAACGCTGTAGGCTACGGGTTCTATCGTATCATGCGGTATGGAAAACGGTTTTATGCACATATCGCCCACAACCGTCATTTGGTTCGGCATAACATATCTTACGTTTTCGGGCGCAAATTCTCCCACTGTTTTTCCTATGCCCTGCCATGTGCCGTAGGTAGCGTACACAGGTATATTGTATTTTCTGGAAAGAACCCCAACACCCTTTATATGGTCGATATGTTCATGGGTTATAAAAACTGCGTCTATATCGCTCGGTTCCATGTCCAGCTGTCTTATATGCTCGGACAGCTGTTTACAGCTTATACCTGCGTCAATTAAAATGTGGGTGTTTCCGCTACCTATGTAAGTACTGTTCCCACTGCTTCCGCTCACAAGAGGACAAAACTTTACATTCATAACATCCGCACCCACCTAATCTTTAAAAAAATCAACATTCAACTCTTTTTACAGAGGCGCCCAGACTTGAGAGTTTTTCCTCAATCTCCTCATAACCTCTGTCAATATATTTTATATTGTCTATCTCGGTTATTCCGTCGGCAAAAAGACCTGCAACAACCATAGCCGCGCCTGCGCGCAAATCGGTAGCCGATACTTTGGCTCCTCTTAATTTTTCCACGCCCTCTATCATGGCGACTCTGGATTCAACGGTTATTTTTGCCCCAAGCTTTCTCAATTCGTCGACATACTGGTATCTGTTATCCCATACGTTTTCCGTAACGACGCTTATTCCCTTGCAAATGCTTAAAAGAGCCGTCATCTGCGGCTGAAGATCCGTAGGGAAACCGGGATAACTCATAGTTTTTATATTGGCGCAATCCGGTCTTTTTTCCGCAATAACAGTTATGCTGTCGTCGTTTTTAACTATTCTTATCCCCATTTCAGCCAGCTTTGCCGTAAGGGAATCCATATGCTTCGGAATAATATTTTTTACCGTAACGTCTCCGCCTGCCATTGCGGCGGCAATCATATATGTTCCTGCCTCTATCTGGTCGGGAATAATCGTATATTCCGCACCGTGAAGCTTTTCCACGCCTTTTATCCTTATAATATCGGTACCTGCGCCCTTAATATTAGCGCCCATCATGTTAAGGAAGTTAGCCGTATCCACGACATGCGGCTCTTTAGCCGCGTTTTCTATAATAGTTGTGCCTTCCGCCATGCTTGCGGCAAGCATTATGTTTATTGTAGCGCCTACGCTGACCTGGTCCATGTATATCTGCGTTCCGATAAGTCTGTCAGCGCTGACCTTTACTATTCCGTCGGAAACGTCTACTTCCGCACCCAAAAGCTTAAATCCCTTTAAATGCAGGTCTATTGGTCTTGTTCCGAAATTGCAGCCTCCCGGCAAAGCAACCTCTGCCCTTTTATATCTTCCCAACAATGCGCCGAGAAGATAATATGAAGCTCTTATCTTTTTTACCTCGTCAAAAACCGCGCATGTAGTAATATCTCCCGTGCTGTCAACTTTTAATGTATGTTTGTCGCTGTACTCGCTAACCGCACCCATTTTGTTAAGAGTTGAGTTAAGGCTCGCTACGTCTTCGATATTAGGCAGATTGTCTATAATGCAGACTCCGTCCGCCATAATCGCCGCCGGTATTATGGCAACCGCCGCGTTTTTCGCACCGCTGATGTAAACGTCGCCGTTAAGACGTCTGCCGCCGGTAATAACTAACTTTTCCATATAAGCTGAAAGCCTCCCAAATATATATCATAAAAAGCAGAATATGCAAAAACGCAAAACTGCCCATAATTAATCTATTTTATAATACTGTATTATAACACCAAATTTTTAACTAGAAAAGCATTTTTCTTTAGATTGTAACATTTATAATAAAAACAGGTAAAAATATAGTATAATATAACTGTATATTGTATGCTTTAATAATCAACAAGTGCCTGTACCGCCGTTTTGTCCGTATATTTGATACGGAAAAGCCTAAATACAGAGCATTTTTCATAATAGAAGGAGGAGCAAAATGGATAAAAATATTTCCGTTATTATACAATACGACGGAACAAGATACAAAGGCTGGCAGAAACAGGGAAATACAAAAGAAACTATTCAAGGCAAACTGGAAAATATACTTTTTAAAATGACGGGACATGAGGTTGAAATACACGGCTCGGGCAGAACGGACGCAGGCGTCCACGCCGCAGGACAGCACGCCAATTTCCATATAGATACCGAAATGACTCCCGAAGAAATAATGAACTATATAAACGAATATCTTCCCAACGACATCGGCGTTATAAAGGCATGGCAGGCTTCTCCCCGATTCCACAGCAGGCTGAACGCTCTGAAGAAAACATACCGCTACCGCATACATACGGACAGCGTCCCCGATATATTCTCCGCACGATATTCATGGGTATACGGAAAATCCCTTGATATAGAAGCCATGAAAAAAGCCGCTTCTTATCTTATAGGCACCCATGACTTCAAAAGCTTTACGGATTTGAAAAAAAGCAAAAAATCTACGGTTCGTCATATAGAAAAAATAGACATCTGCGAAACCGAACACGGTATTTCCGCGGAAATAACGGGGAACAGCTTCCTATATCACATGGTCAGAATAATTATCGGCACTTTGGTTGATGTGGGCAAAGGAAAAATAACGCCTGAAGCCATAACCGAAATGCTTGAAAACTGTTCCAGGGAAACTACGGGACAGCTGGCTCCTGCCTCGGGTCTTATGCTGATGAAGGTCTATTACGACTGAAAAAATATTGACTTAAAAAAAGCGTTTTATTATAATAAATATTATTCTACATTATAGTTCAATAAGGAAGTGAATACATGTCATACGAGGAAATATACAAATCAAAACTTATGACCGCAGACGAAGCCGTAGCCGCACACATAAAAAGCGGAGATAAAATATGGCTCGGCGGACTTTCCGTAGCGGATAAAGTACTTTCATGCGTCATAGAAAAAGTAAAACAGGGTGCGCTTGAAAATATAGATTTTTACGGAAACATGACCATGGACGACATCGGTCTTGCCGACAAAGACATCCCTGCGGATAAATTCAGATACCATGCCTTTTTCTACGGCGGATATGAAAGGGAAGGCTGCAAAAACGGAGTTGTAACAAACGTACCCCTGCACCTAAGCCGTTTTGAGGACTATGTCAGCTACATAGACCCCGACGTTGCCGTCGTGCCGATGACGCCTCCCAACGAACAGGGTTTCTGCAACATAGGGCCTGCGGGATATTCCCCTTCGGGACTTAACCATGCAAAAAAAATAATAGCGCAGATAAACAAAAATATACCGAGAGTATACGGCTCCAGCCACGACTATCATGT
>URLB01000065.1 GCA_900548595.1 uncultured Eubacteriales bacterium | reverse complement strand
GCCGTCAACATATTTTACTCCCATACCTCCGCCGAGGTTAAGTATTTCAGCTTCATATCCGCAGACTTCTTTTATATGGGCAATAAATTTAAGCATTATTTCGGCTCCGTCTGCAAACGGTTCAATATCAAATGTTTGAGAACCAATGTGGCAATGATAGCCGCAAAGATTAATGTTCTTTTTACTTAAAGCAATTTTTACGGCTTCTTCAGCCTGACCTGTTTCTATGGCTATTCCGAATTTGGAATCTACTTTTCCCGTTGATATTTTTACATGAGTATGAGGGTCTATTCCGGGTGTAAGCCTAAGAAGTATTTTTTGAATTACCCCGTGGTTTTCGGCAACTTTGTCTATTGCTTCCAATTCATAGAGGTTATCACATACGAAGTATCCGATTTTATTTTCTATGGCAAAGTTTATATCAAAGTCGGTTTTGTTATTACCGTGGAAAAATACTTTTTCCATTGGAAAACCTGCCTTAAGAGCGGTATAAAGCTCGCCTGAAGATACAACGTCAATACCCATGTTTTCCTCTGAAGCTATCTTGTATATTTTTTTAAAGCACAAAGCTTTACTTGCATAAAGAGGCATGGAGCCCGACGGAAAATACTTATTGATTGCTTCAACATAAATTCGCATTTTTTCGCGAACTTTATTTTCGTCTATTAAATACAGAGGGGTAGAATATTTTTCAGCCAGTTCAACAGTATCCTGACCGGCGAATGTAAGATTACCGTTTTTGTTGATTCCTATATTGCCGCAAATCATATATAATAAACTCCTTTTCTTTTATTAATACAAAAAACAGCCTTTGAAGAAGTATCTCCAGAGGCTTTCAGTTTGCATATAAAATATTCAACTGAGACAGCACTCCGCATATACAATGCGACAGTTAAACGGATATTATTCCGTTTACCCAGAACGGCTTTACGCCTCAGCCGACTTCGGCAGCAACCCCTTTCGTTCGGATAAGGCTGTGCGAAAGCCTGTTTTTTTATATCCGACTACTGATGATATGCCGCACCTCTGTCAAAATAATTGATTTTAAAGTAAGTATAGTATCAATTTGACAATATTGCAAGCACTTTTTTTAAAGTATACAAAAGGCAGATAAATATGCAATAACCCTATGATATAAATTTATTAAATCAAATAGAAAGTATTTTAATGAACATAAGACTTAAATATTATATTTTATTTTTTCATAATATTTATTTAATATTTCAGTAATGGCTAATACTATAAATTTTACATTTAATGGACATAATCATTAATATTATAGTTTGTATTTATGCTCATATTTACAGTTAAACATATATATTTGTGTTTTTTAATCTAAACATATATGTAAAGTTGCTTTAAATATAGTCTATTTTTAACAGATTAATACAAAATTTGTAGAATAATTATTATAATTGTCGATTTTACATTTATTTTACTTTAGAAGCATTTATTTTTTACAAACATGTATTATCTTTCTTATGGCAATAAAAATATGTCTAATTTTTAGAATGGCGGGGGATGTAATGGATCTTTTTGATGTTTTAAACATGGTCGGAGGTTTGGCGCTGTTCCTATACGGAATGCATATAATGGGCGGAGGCCTTGAAAAACTTTCGGGCGGTAAATTAGAACGGGTTCTTGAGAAACTGACAAAAAATCGTATAATGGCGGTACTTCTCGGTGCGGGAGTAACGGCTGTAATACAGTCTTCATCTGCTACGACAGTAATGGTAGTAGGTTTTGTAAATTCCGGTATTATGAAACTTAATCAGGCTATCGGAATAATTATGGGAGCTAATATAGGTACTACTGTAACGGCATGGCTCCTCAGCCTTACAGCTATTGAAGGAAACGGATTTTTCATGCAACTGCTTAAGCCGACGTCATTTTCACCGGTTTTGGCTCTTATCGGAATATGCATGATTATGTTTTCCAAAAAGGATAAGAAGAAAAATATAGGAAGTATTCTTATAGGTTTTGCAATACTTATGTTCGGAATGGATACAATGAGCGGAGCTGTTAAGCCTTTGGCTGACGTTCCTGAATTTACAAGTCTTCTTACTAAGTTTTCTAACCCAATACTCGGACTCTTAATAGGTGCAGGCGTAACTGCTATCATACAGTCTTCATCTGCTTCCGTAGGTATACTTCAGGCGTTGTGTGTTACGGGTGCTATTAAATTCGGAAACGCAATACCAATTATAATGGGTCAGAATATAGGTACATGTATTACTGCTATAATATCAAGTATAGGCGCTGGAAGAGACGCAAAAAGGGCAGCTGCCGTTCATCTTTACTTCAATATTATAGGTACGACAATATTTATGCTGGCATTTTACGGACTTAATGCTGCACTTGATTTTACTTTCCTTAATGATACAATAAGCGCGGCTACAATAGCTTCTATCCATACAACATTTAACGTCGTAACAACGATTATTTTGTTACCATTCGGAAATGTTTTGGAAAAACTTGCGAATAAAACAATCAAAGATCAGAAAATTCCTCAGACTGAGTTTGAAAAAGAGCTTCTTGCACTTGACGCGCGTTTCCTTGATTCTCCGGGATATGCTATTATGCAGTGTAAAAATGTTACAACAAAAATGGCTATGCTTGCAAAGAGCGCTGTATATAAAGCTTTAGACCTCATTGAAAACTTTGACGAAAAGGAAGCGGAAAGAGTAATTGAAATTGAAAATGAAGTTGACGAGTTTGAAGATAAACTCGGATCTTATCTTGTAAAAATAAGCGGTAAAAATCTTTCGATAGAGGAAGGACATACTACTTCCATGCTTCTTCACTCCCTTAATGATTTTGAGAGGATTTCCGATCATGCAGTCAATATTCTTGACGCGGCAAGAGAACTTTATGACAAAGGACTTTCTTTCAGTGATAAGGGACTTAACGAAATAAGAGTATATTCAGAAGCAGTAAAAGAAATACTTGACATTACGATGAAATCGTTTGAAAATATGGATAAAGGGGTTGCTGTTACGGTAGAACCTTTAGAAGATGTAATCGATGATCTCAACATAGTCATTAAGGAAAAACATATAAAGAGATTGAGAACAGGTGAGTGTACAACAGAACTCGGATTTATTCTTTCGGATATTTCCACAAGTTTTGAGAGAGTTGCGGATCACTGCTCAAATATTGCAATATATGTTCTTCAGTCAGACCAGGAAGAAATGGATCCTCATAATTTCCTTATACAGCACGGAATGGCAGGAAATAAGGAATTCCAGGATCGTTATATAGAGTATAAAAACAAGTATATTATAGAATAAAACGAGGTGTAAATATGGCCCTCATTTACATTGTTGAAGATGACGCTAATATTTGTGAAATAGAATCTATCGCGCTTACTAACAGCGGGCATGAGGTCGAATCCTTTGAAAACGGAAAGTCGTTTTATGATAAACTTGGCGTAAACAGGCCAGATCTTATCATACTTGATATTATGCTTCCCGATGAGGACGGACTTGAGATACTTAAAAAATTACGCTCAAAGCCGGACACAAGAAGAGTACCTGTGATTTTGATAAGCGCTAAGTCTACGGAGCTTGACCGTGTCAGAGGTCTGGAAATAGGCGCTGACGACTATATTACAAAACCGTTCGGCGTTATGGAACTGATTGCGAGGGTCAAAGCTCTTCTTCGCAGAACCGAAGAAGAGCGAAGAATAGCCGGAAGAGAAAAATATATCAGGATAGGCGACATATTTATAGACGATGTAAGAAGAGTTGTTTTTGTCAGCGATGAGAAATGCGAACTTACATATAAAGAATATGAACTGCTTAAACTGCTTACTCTTAATGAGGGAATTGTGCTTACCCGAGACATCATAATGGAAAAGGTTTGGGGAGTGGAATTTGAGAGCGAGTCCAGAACAGTTGATATGCATATTAAAACTCTCCGACAGAAATTAGGAGATGCCGGAAATATAATTAAAACAGTAAGAAATGTAGGATATGTTGCCGAATTATAAAGAACGGTGATATTTATGAAAAGAAAAATAAGTATATATATTACAGCCGTTGTCATTATAGCCGTTTTGTCAACGGCTGTAATTATATCGGGTGTGTTTAACGGAATAATACGAAGACAGATATGGGAAGATCTGAAGATTGACAGTGAAACAATTTTAATGACAGATGACTCTATAAATGAATCTAAAGTAATTGAACTGAACTGTCTTAGAGTTACCGTACTCAATGACAAAAATTTTATTGTTTTAGACAGTTTGGGAGAAACGGGAAATTATATAAACGGTTCCGATATCAACGAAGCCAAAATAAAAGGCGAAGGTTTTTCTATAGAATCCAGTGATTCAATTGATAAAGATATATATTATTATTCAGAGAAACTTGATAACGGAAACATACTAAGAGTATCAAGGAAAGCAGATAATATCTTAAGGTTTTTTGAGTATCTTATTCCCGCTCTGTGCGGAATAATAATTATTATGGCGGCTCTTTGTTTTATTGTAACCAGGGTTTTGACTAAAAAAATAATAAAACCTATTGAAAAAATGGCTGACGATATCAGTTTTAAAGAAGTTCCTGAATATGAGGAGCTTGTTCCGGTTGTTAATATGCTTAAGGAACAGCACGAAAATATTCTTAATAACGCCAGAGTCAGACAGGAATTTTCAGCTAATGTTTCGCACGAATTGAAAACTCCGCTCACGGTTATATCGGGTTATGCAGAGCTTATAGAGAATAAAATGGTTGATGAAAACTCTGTAGTTAGGTTTGCAGGTGAAATACATCATCATTCGGATAGACTGCTGAGTTTGATAAACGATATAATCAAACTTTCCGAATTGGATTCAGACAGTATCGAAGCTATCTATGAAGATATAAACCTGTCTGAGGTTGTAGACGACTGTATGCGAATATTGCAGGAGAATGCAAGACGCCATGATATAAATCTGTATGAGCATTGCGACAGTAAGGCTGTCATAAACGGAAACAGGTCAATGCTGGAGGAGCTTGTAACAAATCTTGTAAATAATGCAATAACATATAATAAACAGGGAGGTTCCGTTTGGATAGATGTAAATAAGGACAACGGAAGCGTTGTACTTACTGTAAAGGATAACGGAATAGGAATACCGCAGGAACATAGAGAAAGAATTTTTGAAAGATTTTACCGTGTAGATAAAAGCAGATCCAAAATAAGCGGCGGAACAGGACTTGGCTTGGCTATTGTGAAACATATAGCCGCAAGCCATAATGCTAAAATAACCTTGAAAAGCGAAGTAGGGGAAGGAACGGAAATAAAGGTCATATTTTAAAAAAATCCTGATAATTTTTATCAGGATTTTTTTAACTTAATTTGTCTGGGCAAGTCATTGCGTTCATTGTCTGTATCTGTTATTGAAGCTCCCGAAGATGTAATTTTTTTAGTTCTGTATCTTTCAATATCATCGCTCTTAAATTCAAAAGAAGAGAATAATGCCGTTACAAAACTTTTCTTTTTCATTGTAAATACTTGGACTCCGCCGGAACTTTTATTTGAATTTAGAGGAACAAGCTCGGTGTTAAAAAGAAGCGCTTTATCGGTATCTCTTATAAGAACCATATCGCTGTCCTCATATACGGCTTTCATTCCTATTACGGCAGATTTCTTAGAGTATGCATTTAACAGCTTACGACGGTTTGTCTTTGTAGCGTAGCTTTCCATCGTAACCTTCGCAACTTTTCCGTTTTCAAAGGCAAAAATCATAAATCCCGAGTAATCTACTGTAGCGGTAAAGTAAAGTATATGTTCTTCGTCTTCAAGTGCAAGAAGATTTGCAAGGTATTCTCCGAAACTGCTTGCTTTGCAATCTGGTATATCGTTTACTTTCAGCTTGTACACATTACCTTTATTTGAGAAGAACACGGCGTCAGCACGATTAGTACATTCCCATTCGCATATGATTTTATCGTCGTCTTTAAGCTTTTGCTCGGGATTTGTCCTAAGCGATGTTAATGGGATTTTTTTGAAATAGTTATGCCCTGTGAGGAGCAGTCTTACTCCATAATCCTCTACAAGATCTTCAGCCTGAAGTTTTTCTGTATCTGACTCTAAAATTATATCGGTTTTTCTGGGACTTCCGTATTTTTTTGAAATACTTTTAAGTTCTTTGGCTATTAAGCGTTTAACTTTTTTATCGTCGGAAAGTACCGAGTTAAGATCCGCTATATCATCTACAAGTTCGCTTATTTCCTGTATACGGTTCAATATATATTCTTTGTTGATATTTCTAAGCTTTATTTCCGCTACATACTCAGCCTGCTTCTGATCTATATCAAAACCTGAAATAAGGTTAGGCACTACCATGGCGTCAACTTCGGTATTACGTATTATTTCGATAGCTTTGTCAATATCTAACAGTATTTTTGACAGACCTTGCAGAAGATGAAGTTTTGCGCTTTTTTTATCCATATCGAATTTCAGGCGACGTTTTACGCAGTCCATACGGAAACGTATCCATTCTGATAATATTCCTTTTATACCGAGCGTCTTTGGTTTACCGTCTATAAGAAGGTTAAAATTACAGCTGAAAGAATCGCATAAAGGAGTCATGCTAAACAATTTTGCCATTATCATATCGGCGTCGGCGCTTTTTTTAATATCTATAGCTATCTTAAGACCTTTTAAGTCGGTCTCATCGCGCACATCCGTTATATCCCTAATCTTACCGCTTTTAACCAGGGATATAATTTTGTCGATTATAGACTCGATATTTGTTGTATAGGGAATTTCATAAACCTCGATACAACTGTTTCTCTTATCATATCTGTATTTTGCTCTTACTTTAAAACTTCCGCGACCGGTATCGTAAATAGTCCTCATTTCAGATTCGTTATAAATCAATTCACCGCCGCCGGGAAAGTCAGGACCTTTAATATAATCGGTAATGTCGATATTTTCATCTGACATAAATGCAGTAGTTACTTCACATATTTCAATGAGATTAAAACTACAGAACGAACTTGCCATTCCGACTGCAATACCCTGATTAGGATTTACAAGTATATTGGGAAAACTTGTCGGAAGCAGAACAGGTTCTTTTGTTGTTGAGTCGAAGTTATCGACGAAGTCAACTGAGTTTTTATCAATATCTCCGAATAATTCTTCACAAATAGGAGCAAGCTTTGCCTCGGTGTACCTTGCGGCAGCATAAGCCATGTCTCTTGAGTACTGCTTTCCGAAGTTTCCTTTTGAATCAACGAATGGAAGCAGTAATGAGCCGTTTCCTTCTGTTAGTCGAACCATTGTTTCGTATATTGTTATGTCTCCGTGGGGATTAAGATGCATTGTCTGACCGACTATGTTGGACGATTTTGTTCTTCCGCCTTTAAGAAGTCCCATTTTATACATGGTATATAAAAGTTTTCTGTGAGATGGTTTAAAGCCGTCTATTTCGGGTATAGCCCTTGATACTATAACGCTCATTGCATAGGGCATATAGTTTACTTCCAGCGTATCGGTTATTTTCTGTTCGGTTATTACTATATCTTTATATTCACTTTTGTTTTTTGTTTTTTTAGCCATAGTTTACCTCTTAATTAAGAGCTTTTATGAAATATCTGCAAGATCAAGATACTTATATCCGTCGCTCTCAATAAATTCTTTTCTGCCTTTTAGATTTTCACCGAGAAGCAATTCAAACTTTTGCTTTGTAAGTTCTGCTAAATCAGGAGTTACCATTATCAGGTGTCTTGTTTCAGGGTTCATTGTTGTTTCCCACATCATTTCCGGCTGATTTTCACCGAGACCTTTGGAACGCTGTATTGTATATTTTCCTTTAAGTTTGGAAAGTATCTGAGTTTTTTCATTTTCCGTATACGCAAAATAGGTGTCTTTACCGGAAGTAATTTCATACAGAGGAGATTCCGCAATATACACCTTTTTTTCAGATATAAGTGTAGGGACAAGACGATACAGCATGGTAAGAATTAAAGTTCTTATTTGATACCCGTCTACATCTGCATCCGTGCATATAATTACTTTATTCCAACGCAGCTGACTCAAATCAAAAGAATTAATATTTGAGTTATGTTTTGCTTTTATTTCTACACCGCATCCCAATACTTTAAGCAGGTCGGTTATGATATCATTTTTAAATATTTTTTCATAATCCGATTTAAGACAGTTAAGTATTTTACCTCTTATCGGAATTATTGCCTGGAATTCTGCGTCGCGTCCGAGTTTGCATGAACCGAGAGCCGAGTCGCCCTCCACAATATAGAGTTCACGTCTACTTACATCTTTGGAGCGGCAGTTGACAAATTTGTCAACTCTGTTATTCATATCCAAACTGCCTGTAAGTTTTTTCCTTATATTTACTCTTGTATTTTCGGCAGTTTCACGGCTTCTTTTATTTACAAGCACTTGGTTGGCTATTTTATCCGCGTCAATTTTATTTTCTATGAAATATATCTCTAACTGCTGCTTAAAATAATCAGTCATTGCGTCTTGTATAAACTTATTTGTTATAGATTTTTTAGTTTGATTTTCATAACTTGTAATGGTTGAAAAGGAGTTTACTATAATAATAAGGCTGTCCTCAATATCGGAAAACGTAATTTTCTTTTCGTTTTTTTTGTACAATGAATTGGCTTTTATATATTTGTCAATAGAATATACGAAAGCGTTTTTGACAGCTTTATCAGGTGAACCGCCGTGTTCCAGGAAAGAGCTGTTATGGAAATATTGCAATGAATTGATTTCATTGTTGAAGCAAAACGCAGCTTCAAACTTTAGTTTATATTCCGGCTTATCTTCTCTGTCTCTTCCTTTTGTCTCCGTTTCCATATAATAGGAATCTGTCAGTCCTTTTCCGGAATTGAGCTCGTTTATATAGTCTTTTATACCGTTTTCATATACGAATGTTTCATGCTCATCAGCCTCTTCATCATAATACTCAAATATAAGACCTGCATTTACAATCGCCTGTTTTTTTAAAATATCTTTAAAATATTCGGAAGGTATGTTGATATCGGTAAAAACTTCCTTATCTGGTTTCCATTTTATATCTGTACCTGTTGACTTTTGTACTGTTTCCTCTTTAACAAGACCGGATATATTTTCGCCTTTTTCAAAATGCAGTGTGTATTTGAAACCGTCTCTGAAAATTACGGTATCCATATATTCTGATGAATACTGTGTGGCACACGCCCCAAGACCGTTAAGACCTAAACTGAATTCGTAGTTTTCTCCGGAATTATTATTATATTTTCCTCCCGCATACAGTTCACAGAAAACAAGTTCCCAGTTATAACGACCCTCATTGGCGTTATAGTCTACAGGTATGCCTCGTCCGTAATCTTTTATCCTTACGGAATGGTCTTTATATCGGGTAACTTCTATTTTATTTCCGTAACCTTCCCTTGCTTCGTCTATAGAGTTGCTGAGTATTTCAAAAACGGCATGTTCGCAGCCTTCAAGACCATCGGAACCGAAAATTACGCTCGGTCTTAGACGTACACGATCTGCGCCTTTCAATAATGAAATACTTTCGTCATTATATTTTTTATTACGTACAGCCATAAATTACACCTGCTAATATTTTATTTGTATACATTTACACAATGCTTTAATAATATCGTAATTTAAAGATTTTGTCAAGGAAATAAGCGAATATATGTTTGCTAATGCTTTTAGGGAATACAATATTTATTAATAAATGGCTTTTTAATTACAATATATTTGAACTTGAAATAATATACTTTAAAATATATTTTAGGTATAGTTTTTCATATTGACTTATGTTTATAAAATAGAACATACCGTTGTAGATTGTGTCTCGATATGATATAATTATTCGACTGAAAATAACAGGGATATAATATAGGAGGGTAATATGGATAAGTCTAAAGTTTATTTTACGAATTTTAGGGCAAAGCAAGGGATGAATGTTTTGCAGAAGCTTGATAGGCTGATAAGGGAAGCCGGAATTGACAAAATTGATTTTAAAAATAAATTTGTAGCTATAAAAATACATTTTGGAGAACCCGGAAACATTGCCTATTTACGTCCCAACTTTGCAAAAGTTGTTGCCGATTATGTTAAAGAAAAGGGCGGATATCCATTTTTGACAGACTGCAATACACTTTATGTAGGAAGAAGAAAAAACGGCCTCGAGCATATTGATACGGCGTATGAAAACGGATTTACACCTTTTTCAACAGGATGTAATGTAATTATAGGCGACGGAATAAAAGGACTCAGTGAAGTTTATGTTCCTGTCCGTAACGGTGAATTGTGTGAAAAGGCAATTATCGGAAAAGAAATAATGGAAGCTGATATTGTAATATCACTCGCTCATTTTAAAGGACACGAGATGACAGGCTTCGGCGGAGCGCTTAAAAATATAGGTATGGGCTGTGGTTCAAGAGCAGGAAAGATGGACATGCATTCCGCCAGCGGACCTAAAGTAAAAACCGATAAATGTGTTGGCTGCGGTTCATGTATGAGAAACTGCGCTCATGGGGCAATTTCCATAGTAGATAAAAAAGCTGTAATAGACAGAGATAAATGTGCGGGCTGCGGCAGATGTATAGGAGCATGTCCTTTTGACGCAATGGCATACATAGGGGATAGCTCGGTTGAGATAACAAGCAAAAAAATGGCAGAGTATGCGATGGCTGTACTTGACGGTAGGGAAAACTTCCACATAAATATTGTAAACAACGTATCTCCTTACTGCGACTGTCATTCTGAAAATGACGTTCCTATAGTGCCTGATATCGGTATGTTTGCGTCTTTTGATCCCGTAGCTATTGACGTTGCATGTGCTGATGCAGTAAATGCGCAGCCTGTAATGCCTAACAGTATTCTGGCTGAAAGAGATCAGTGCCATCACGACCATTTTACGGACACACATCCTGTGACGAATTGGAAATACTGTGTAGACCATGCGGAAAAAATAGGCTTGGGAACAAAAGAATACGAGTTGATTGAAATTTAATATATAACCCTAAACGGAAATATCTTTTTATAAAACGTTGAAAAGTCATAACAATAACATTTTAGACAAAATTTATTTTAAGACCGAAATTCAGATTAAAATTACTATGGGCCAATTGCCGTACGTAAATAATTTAAAACATTGAAATTTATGGTCAAGATAAATAAGTCTGAATAGATGTTGATTTTTCAACGTTTTTTTGATGAATTTTTAATAATTATTAAAAAATATTTTACAGACTTGGATAAAGTTGTATAATAACGTTGAAAATGAAAGTTTTTTTAAAAGG
>URLB01000064.1 GCA_900548595.1 uncultured Eubacteriales bacterium | reverse complement strand
GCATTGGAGAACATGACGGAATATAAAGGGTTTTACTGTAATTAGAACTTCTTTTAACATGACTGTGATAGAATAAGCCGCGGCATTTGTATAACATGAAAACAAAGGCAGGTGTTTTGAATGTTTCCTAATATGAATACGGCAGATATGATAATTGAAAATGCGAAAGAAAAAAGAGGAGGAAGCTGGATAAATCACAGCATAGAAACGGGGAAGTGCGCAAAGAAAATAGCCGAACTTTGCGGAATGGACGGGGAGAAAGCATATGTTTTGGGATTATTACATGACATAGGAAAAAGTACAGACGGGCAGTTCAGGCATATTTTGGAAGGATATAAGATGATGAGCGAAATGGGATATGATACTGTAGCCAAAATATGCCTCACCCATACATTCCCCATTAAAGATATAACAACATACGTTGGAAAATTTGACGTGAGTATTACGGAGCTGGAATTTGTGCAAAACAAAATAACAAAATATGAATATAACGATTATGACAGGCTTATACAATTATGCGATTCAATGATTATGTCAAAAGGACCGGTTACTCTGGAAGAGCGAATGAAAGATATAATTATGAGATACGGCTCCGTATATCCTGTTGAAAAAAGACAAATTATATATAGCCTAAAGGAATATTTTGAAAGGAAAATCGGAAAGGACATATACAGTGTTCTGAATGTGGACGAGTACGGCGCAAGAAAAATACTATATATAAACGGCAGTGAAAAAATGTTTGAAAAAATATTAATACAGAACTGAAATAATATCTTGAAACAACGTCTCTTTTTGTATATTATGTGAGTACAAGGAGGGCGGCGAAAATGGGAGAAATAAATATTGAAAATCGGGAAAGGCCGCATCCTTGGAGGCGGTTTTTGGCATTTTGTTTTGACGTGGCATACATGGCGGTAATAACGAACATAATATGGCTGTTTGTGCTTAATCATTATCCGTCGGACGATTGGTTTTGGGGGAGAAACGGATATATAATACTGTGTTTTGCAACTGCTTTTATAGAACCGCTGCTTACTATGTCGTGGGTATCTACAGCCGGGAAGTCATTATTCGGCATAAGGATACTGCATAAAAGCGGAAGAAAGCTGACATATAAGGAAGGACTTATAAGATCGTTCAAAAGGTTGAAATACGGACTTGGATTTATGATACCGTTTTATCGTATTTACCGACTTTATAAGTCCTATAAAAAGTGTGCGGCAGGAGAGGAACTGGAATGGGATACGAATGTAAGATATGTTATGCCCGAAAAAACTAGAACTTTTAAATATGTATTTTTTGCCACAGTAATAGCTCTTATATATTTTCTTTCGGAATACCAAGGATTGCTTCCCAAAAACAGAGGGGACTTGACTGTCGATGAATTTGTGGAAAATTATAACAGCGCTGCGGAGTATTTCGGATACGGATATCAAACAATGAATATTGATGGAACAATACATATTAATGAAAGAGTTTCGGATTTTTATCCCGAACCGCCTGTTTTTGAATTTGAAACTGACGGTGAAAAAATAAAATCCGTAAGTTTTAAGTACAGCGGAAATTGGCATGAAATAATGAAAAATGAGGGATATGATTATCTGGCAATACATTCGCTGCTTGGGGCAAGGATAAATTGTTTTGAATATTCAAAGCTGGATGAATTGACCGAATATTTTACAAAACCGACATTTTCCGATTTGTTGGAGGAATATAAAGGAGTGCATATAGAAAAATATACGGACTTTTATGATGAAATCCAAATCGGAGTGCTGGGCGATGCAATAGACAAATACGAGGAAAATGCGGCGGATTTTGTCGTAAGTTTTAATATATGGCTGTAAAAGTCTTAAGAAATACGTAATTGACATATATTGCCGATAAAATTAAAATTTAATTAAATAAAAAAGCGAGGTGGTACAGGTATGAGATATGAAATAGTAGGAGGAACGCTCCCGGCAGTAATATGCAGATTATCGGACGGCGAAAGCATGATAACGGAAAGAGGAAGCATGAGCTGGATGAGTCCGAATATGAAAATGGAAACAACGTCAAACGGAGGAATCGGAAAAGCTCTCGGACGCATGTTTGCAGGGGAGGCTATTTTCCAGAACAGATACACTGCGAAAGGCGCGGAAGGTCTTATTGCATTTGCCTCAAGTTTTCCCGGAGCAATAAGAGCTGTTGAAATCGGTCCGTCCAATTCTATAATTGTGCAGAAGGCTTCTTTTCTTGCTGCGGAGGAGGGCGTAAATCTTTCTATTGCTTTTCAGAAGAAGCTTGGTTCGGGATTTTTCGGCGGCGAAGGATTTATTATGCAAAAGCTTTCCGGAAACGGAACGGCGTTTATAGAAATAGATGGGCATGCTGTCGAATATGAACTGAGAAGCGGAGAATCAATGATTGTGGATACAGGATATCTTGCGGCTATGGACTCTACCTGCACTATGGAAATAGTATCAGTTAAAGGCGCTAAAAATGTTTTGTTCGGAGGAGAGGGATTTTTTAATACCGTAGTAAAAGGCCCCGGAAAGATAGTGTTGCAGACAATGCCCATAAGCGCAGCTGCCGGAAGTCTCGCGCCGTATATAATAGTTGATAAATAAAACAATCTAAGCATACGTTAATGCGTATGATTGAAGGCGTCGACAAAATCGACGCCTTTCGTCGAAATCAGGATTTCGACGAGTTGATACAGTTGTAGAAACAGACAGGTTCCATTAGCAAAAATGCTTTGAAACCTACTGTTTTCCTCGGCAGAAATGAATTTTGCCTGCGGATTCCACTCGGGAAACGGAGCTGTTTCCCGAACCTTTCCGCTAACCTAAAATCTGTTTGTCTATAATCTGAGACTTCCACAGAAATACTGCGGAAGTCTTTATGTGTTTGACAAATATTATATAAATCCGATAAGTTATTTATTTTTGTGTTGGTACTGATTTCTGTAAAATAATCCGTTTTTACCAAATCGGTAGGATGATGTATATGGGAAAACAGAAGCTGTTTGATAAAACGAAAGTAATCTGCGAAAATTAACACGCATTATTCGGTGATATTCTTGATATAGGTATAATCGATTTTACCTTTTGTTACAGAATAGAAAAACGGGTCTTTTCTGATAGTATCGTCTGAATTAATAATAAAGTTATTCCAATCATCTGCTTCACTGCCGTCAGACAGATAAAAAGTTAATTTGAAACTATAACCGCAATAACCGACAGACGGTTTTGCTCTCTTTATTTCAATGTCATTTAAATTTTCTACAATATGCTGAACCTGCTCTTTGTCGGTAATATGCGTTGTATTTCCGCTGTTGCCGTTAAAGACAACAATTTCCATTACATCATTGTGATTTAAATTTATCAAGTCAATCGGGGCGTTATACCAAAAAGTGATGCCGACTAACAGAATTGCCGCAACGGTTAATATAACTGTCTTACGTTTCATGAGAACTCCCACTCCACAAAAAATAATTTTTGCAATCATATTCCTTTTTTATTTACTTTATCATATTTTTGGGGTCTGTTCAACGCATGGCGGAACTGACAATGCTATAACCTATTAGCCTGAGCAAAATAAAAAGAAAGAAAAAGTTCGTGCAATTGAGAGAGATATAAGTTATTATATAAAATGAATAACTATGCTGTATTTAAAAATTTAAACGGAGGAGATCATGAGTAGGATTACTGTTCCCGATGAAATTTTGATGCAGGTTGAAAAGCCTGCCAGATATATAGGTAATGAACTGAATATGGTAAAAAAAGACCCCGAAAGCGTTGACATAAGGTTTGCATTTTGCTTTCCCGACGTATACGAGGTCGGAATGTCGTGTCTGGGACTGCAAATATTATACTTCTTTTTAAACAGGCGTGATGATACGTACTGCGAGAGGGCGTTTGCACCATGGACGGATATGGAAAAAGCTATGAGAGACAATAATATACCGATTTACTCTCTGGAAACATATACTCCGCTGAAAGAATTTGACTTTGTCGGATTTACTTTACAGTATGAAATGTGTTATACAAACCTTATAAATATGCTGGATATGTCAGGAATACCTGTTTATTCCAAAGACAGAGGCGAAGATGATCCAATAATATTGTGCGGAGGTTCGTGTGCCTACAATCCTGAACCGCTTGCAGATTTTGTAGATTTCTTTTATCTCGGCGAAGGAGAAGCTGAGTATGACAATATAATGGAAATGTACAAGGAGCATAAGAAGAACGGCGGCACAAGAGACGAATTTTTATATAAGCTGCTTGATGTACCCGGTATGTATGTCCCGAAATATTATGATGTAAAGTATAAGGAAAACGGGGAAATCGCTTCGTTTGAACCGAATGACCCTAAAGCTCCTAAAACTATTAAAAAGGTAATAGTTACGGATATGGATAAGGTGTACTATCCGCCCAAGATGATAGTTCCGCTTATTGAAACGGTACATGACAGAGTAACTCTGGAATTGTTCAGAGGCTGCATAAGAGGCTGCCGTTTTTGCCAGGCAGGATTTGTATACAGACCTGTAAGGGAAAAAGAATATCAAACTCTTATTAAACAGGCTCATTCCCTAATTGACGCCTCGGGAGATGATGAAATATCGCTTGTATCTCTCAGCACAAGCGATTATACATGTTTCCATGACTTAGCAAACGGTCTGCTTGATGATTTTTCAAAGGATAAAGTTACCCTTTCGCTTCCATCGCTTCGTATAGACTCGTTTTCACTCGACTTAATGGAAAAAATACAGGAAGTAAGAAAAAGCAGTCTTACATTTGCGGCGGAAGCGGGAACGCAGAGACTGAGAAACGTAATTAACAAAAATCTTACGGAAGAAGATATTTTGAACGGATGTGCATTGGCATTTTCAGGTTCATGGGAGAGAGTAAAACTCTATTTTATGATAGGACTTCCTACAGAAACGGAAGAGGATCTTATAGGAATCGCAGATCTTTCGGCAAAGGTTGTGGACAAGTATTACGAAATACCAAGAGACAAAAAGCCGAGACCCGTAACGGTTGTCGCAAGCAGTTCCTGCTTTGTTCCGAAACCGTTTACTCCGTTTCAGTGGGACGCACAGGACACGTATCAGGAGTTTGCGGAGAAAGCGAAAATCGTTAAATCGCATATATCCAGAAAACAGATAAAATATAATTACCACGACGCAAAATTAAGCTCGCTTGAAGGTGTAATGGCAAGAGGAGACAGAAGAGTTTCGGCGGCAATATATAAAGCGTGGGAAAAAGGCTGTAGATTTGACTCATGGTCGGAACTGTTCCTTTTTGATAAGTGGATGGAGGCATTTGAAGAAACAGGAGTAGACCCTGCTTTTTATGCTAACAGAAAAAGAAGTTTTGACGAGATACTTCCATGGGATCACATATCCATAGGAGTAACAAAACAGTTTTTAATTAATGAAAGAAAAAAAGCCGAAATGGCTATAACTACGCCTAACTGCCGTGAACAATGTTCAAACTGCGGAGCGGCGGCTTTCGGAGGAGGTGTATGCTTTGAATCAAGAGAAAAAAATAAGATTTAAGTACAGAATAAAGTATACAAAAGGACCGGAAGTAAGGTTTGTCAGTCATTTGGACTTGATGAGATTGTTCCAGAGGGCAGTAAGAAGAGCGGGACTGCCCATAGGATATTCCCACGGATTTAATCCGCATCAGCTTATGTCTTTCGGTAATCCGCTTTCGCTTGGCATGACAAGTACGGGAGAGTACTGTGATTTTGAGTTTACAAGGGAAGAGGATACAGAGGAAATAGTAAGAAAGCTTAATTCGGTCATGAACGACGGAATTGAAGTAAAAAGAGCGACAAGACTGTCTCAGACCGCCCTTACAGCCATGGCGGATCTGTGTGCCTGCGAATATGAGGCGATTTTAAGTAATAACGTAAAGCCCGAAACGGTTGCGGAAAAATTGCCTGAATTTATGGCGCAGAAAGAAATAGTAGTAATGAAAAAGACAAAGAATAACTTGAAAGAGACGGATATACGTCCTGACATATATTCGATTGAGAATATTTCAGATAATGATACGGCGAAAATCAGACTTGTTTTGGCGGCGGGAAGTATAAGAAGTTTAAGGGCTGATTTGACTGTACAGACTTTTTATGACTTTATCGGAGCGGAGTTTAATAAATATAAAATAAAATTCAGCAGAACGGAAATGTATCGCCTTTCAGACGAAAAGTTTGTTCCACTTGATAAGGAAGTGGCTATGAAGTGAAAAGAATATTGGTTGATTCTCTGGACTACGGCACCAGAATAGGAATTGTAGAAAACGGCGTTCTTATGGAGCTCATATACGAACGAAAAAATTCAATGCCTATTATAGGAAATGTTTATATAGGAAAAATTGTTAATGTTCTTCCGGGTATGCAGGCGGCATTTGTCGATATAGGAAGGGAAAAAAATGCTTTCCTTTATTACGGAGATCAAAAAGATGAAAACGGCAATATAATAAAGCCGAAAGCAGGAGAAGATGTCATAGTTCAGGTTGAAAAGGCTGAAGTCGGAAAAAAAGGCGCAGTGCTTACGAAAAAAATATCATTTCCGGGAAAATTTATAGTTTTAGTACCAAATGACAATAAGATAGGAATTTCAAAAAAAATAACAGATGATGAGGAAAGACAGAGAATAAAAGATACCGTAAGAGAATTCCTTCCCAAGGGATACGGAGCTATTATAAGAACAGACGGTCAGGGCAAAAGCTACGATGTATATAAAAATGAACTGGAAAGGCTTATCTCCATAAGCGAAGGGATAATGAAAAAAGCGGAATATATAAAAGCACCTGCACTGCTGTATACAGACGCAAACGGAGTGGAAAGGGTTATGAGAGATCTATTCCATGACGATGTTGACGAAATAGTTGTAAATTCCGAAGATGATTATGAAACATTATGCAGGCTTTGCGAGGAACTGAATACAGATATAAAAAAGGTCATATACCATGATGACGGAACGCCGTTGTTTTCGTCCTACTATGTTGAGGCACAGGCAAAGGAGGCGTTTAACAAAAGAGTATGGCTGAAAAGCGGCGGTTTCCTTGTAATCGAGCAGACGGAAGCGTGTGTTGTAATAGATGTGAATACGGGGAAATATACCGGAAAAGCAGATCTTCAAAAAACTATATTAAAGACAAATCTTGAGGCGGCAAAGGAAATTGCACACCAATTAAGACTTAGAAATCTTAACGGAATGATAATAGTGGATTTTATAGACATGAAGTACAGTCAGGACAGGCAGCTGCTTCAAAAGACGCTTGAAGAGGCGGTTGCAGGCGACAGACTTCAGACTATAGTTGTAGGCATGACAGAACTGGGACTTATGCAGATGACAAGAAAAAAGAAACGCCAGTCAATAATGCAGCTTATGACAAAAAACTGTCCCGTATGCGGCGGAAGCGGCAGGGTAAGCTGTATTGAAGGAAAAGACATACACTGTGATTAATTGAAACGGTAACGTAAGAACAATATTCTTGACATAACTTGCGGTTGGTTATACAATTATATAGATGTGGTTTCACATTATATAAGTTTTTATACAATCATTTATGCACGTTATAATAATTAAAATGTACTTTGAAAATTAAACAGGGGGTGGTTACAATAGAACCAATAACCATTATTGCTGCAGTGATAGCTTTAATTCTTGGTGCTGTTATTGGTTTCTGCTATAGAAAGCAAATTGCCGAAGCAAAAATAGGCGTTGCCGAAAAAAGAGCGAATGATATAGTTGAAGACGCACAGAAAGAAGCAGAAGCGAAGAAGAAGGAAATTCTCCTGGAAGCAAAAGAGGAGAGTATCAGAACAAAGAATGAGCTTGAAAAAGAAGCAAGAGACAGAAGAAACGAGCTTTCCAGAACGGAGAGACGTCTTGTTCAGAAGGAAGAAACTCTTGACCGCAAGGCTGATGCCTATGAAAAGCGTGAAGAGCAGATGAACAGAAAAATGGAAGACCTTGAAAAACAAAAAGAAGAAGTTGAAAAGCTCCATGAAAAGCAACTTCAGGAGTTGGAAAGAATATCCGGATTTACTTCGGAAGAAGCAAAAAATTATCTTCTTGCAATGGTTGAAAACGACGTTAAACATGAATCTATTTTGATGATAAAAGAAGCCGAAGCTAAAGCCAAATATGAGGCTGAAAAGCGAAGCAGAGATATTATTGCAAACGCTATACAGCGTTGTGCTGTCGATCATGTTGCGGAGACAACGGTTTCTGTTGTTCAGCTTCCCAATGATGAGATGAAAGGTCGAATTATCGGCCGTGAGGGAAGAAATATACGTGCTTTGGAAACATTAACGGGTATCGACCTTATCATAGATGATACTCCGGAGGCAGTTATTCTTTCCGGATTTGATCCCATAAGAAGGGAAATCGCAAGGATTGCCCTGGAAAAACTTATTGTTGACGGACGAGTTCATCCGTCAAGAATTGAGGAAATGGTTGAAAAAGCTAAGAAAGAAGTAGAAGTTATAATAAGAGATGAAGGAGAGGCGGCTACTCTTGAAACGGGAGTAAACGGACTTCATCCTGAACTTATACGTCTGTTAGGAAAACTTAAATACAGAACAAGCTATGGTCAGAACGTACTTAAACATTCAATAGAAGTTGCGCAGCTTACAGGTCTTATGGCAGCGGAGTTGGGCGTTGACGTTACTATTGCCAAGAGAGCAGGTCTGCTCCATGACATAGGTAAGAGTGTAGACCATGAAATGGAAGGTTCACATGTAAGTATAGGTGTCGGGCTGTGCAGAAAATACAAAGAATCTTCATTGGTTATAAATGCTGTTGAGGCGCATCACGGCGACGTAGAGCCGCAGAGTATAATAGCTGTGCTTGTACAAGCGGCTGACGCCATATCGGCGGCAAGACCGGGCGCAAGACGCGAAACTCTTGAGTCGTATGTAAAGAGACTTCAGAAACTTGAGGAAATTGCAGACAGCTTTAAGGGCGTAGAGAAATCTTTCGCAATTCAGGCAGGAAGAGAATTACGTATTATGGTTATACCGGAGGATATAAACGACGAAGGACTTACACTTCTTGCCAGAGAAGTGGCTAAGAAAATAGAGGACGAGTTGGAATATCCGGGACAGATAAAGGTAAATCTTATCAGGGAAACCAGAGCAATAGAGTATGCTAAATGATTGAGAAAAGATGGGTGTATCCGTTATGGATACACCCTTTTGTTTGCCTTAAAGAGCTTCAAAGCTCATACAGTCTGTTTCGCATTTTTCCGAAGCGTTTGCTACGTTTTCACCTACAACTATATCGGCAAGAGTACAATGTTTGTCTTTGTCGTGGTAACGGCATGATTTTACAGTACATTTTATTTCCTGTGATCCGGGTCTGTTCATTATTAACATCTCCTAAAAAATTATTTATAAGCTCGTAATTTTCATGTATACGGGCTGAATATAGTATGCTCTGCAAATAAATTAATATACATATAAACGGATAAATATTTGAGGTGATTTTATGAAAACTTTTGCCGACATGCACTGTGATACGGCTTCTTATATATTTGAAAACAAACTCCATTTATATGATTCCAACGGACATATCAATATAAAAATGCTTGATAAATATATAAGTCCGATTCAAGTATTTGCCATATGGCTTAAAAAAGAATATTATACCAATGCCTTTGATAAAACAATGAGTATAATAGACTACTTTACAAAGGAAATAGAAATAAATTCGGATAAAGCCGAGATTATCAAAAACAGCGGAGATATTCATAAAAAAAATAAAAAAATAAAAGCCGTTTTATCAATAGAAGGCTGTGAAGCTTTGGAAGGCAGCATAGAAAAACTGAGGATATTGTATGATAAAGGCATAAGGATTGCTACGCTTACATGGAATTACAAAAATTGTGTTGCTACAGGCGTAATGGAGAGCGGTTACGGAGGAGGTCTTACCGATTTCGGGAAAAAAGCCGTAAAAGAAATGGAAAGACTGGGTATTATAGTTGACGTATCACATTTGTCCGATGAAGGATTCTATGATGTTGAGAAACATACGGAAAAACCGTTCATAGCCACACATTCCAATTGCCGAGCAATATGTTCTTTTCCCAGAAATCTGACGGACGACCAGTTGAGAGTGATAGGGGAAAGAGACGGTATAGTCGGTATTAATATGTGCGTTGATTTTTTAAGCGACAGCGGAAAAGCGGGAATCGACGAAGTCATAAGGCATACGGAACATATACTTGATATGTGCGGAGAAAACTCGGTCGGACTGGGGTGCGATTTTGACGGCATACCGATTACGCCCGACGGTATCGATAATATTGAACGAATGGAATATGTTTTAAAGTCTATGGAAAAAGAGTTCGGAAAAGAGATAACGGAAAAAATAGCGTTCGGCAATTTTATCAGGATAACAGATATGCTCATATAATTATAGCTTGCATTTGTATTTACAATAGTATACAATTTATCCATTGGAGTACGGAGGAGGAAACGAAATGAAATTGTCTGAAAAAGCGCTTGGCATTAAGCCGTCGTCAACATTATCTATTACGGAAAAAGCAGGTATACTCAGGAGTGAAGGGAAAAATGTAATCAGCTTCAGCATAGGCGAACCTGATTTTGACACACCGGAGCATATTAAGAAAGCCGCAGTTGACGCAATTAATGCCGGCTTTACAAGATATACAGCTGCGGCAGGTATTGTTGAACTGAGAAAGGCTGTAGCAAAAAAACTTAAAGAAGACAATGGTCTTGATTATGATTATACACAAATTGTAATAAGTAACGGAGCAAAACATTCTTTGATAAATGCCCTCATGGCAATTATAAATCCGGGGGACGAAGTTATTATTCCCGCGCCTTACTGGTTAAGCTATGCGGAAATGGTGAGACTGGCAGGTGGAACACCAGTAGTTGTATATATGGATCAGAACGAAGGATTTGCTTTGACAAGAAAGGTGCTTGAAAAAGGATATTCCGATAAAACTAAGGCTGTCATCATAACAACACCAAGCAACCCTACGGGTATAGTGATGGATGAGGGTGAGCTCAGAGAAATAGCCGATTTTGCGGTTGAGAAAGATATAGCGGTTATTGCCGACGAGATATATGAAAAACTTATTTATTCAGAGGATAAGAAACATATAAGCATAGCTTCTCTTAACAAGGAAATATATGACAGAACAATTACAATAAACGGGGTTTCAAAAAGTTATGCAATGACAGGTTGGAGAATAGGCTATGCGGCTGCGCCTGCACCTATTGCAAAGCTTATGTCAAGCATGCAGTCTCACATGACGTCAAATCCCAATTCGATTGCACAGAAAGCTGCGTTGGCGGCAATTGAAGGCCCTCAGGACTGTGTTGAGGATATGA
>URLB01000063.1 GCA_900548595.1 uncultured Eubacteriales bacterium | reverse complement strand
CATATATATAGGTATTACCGGCCCATGCCGTACGGGAAAATCGACGTTTATACGGCGTTTTATGGAAAAATCGGTATTACCGAATATGAGTAATAATTTTGAAAAGGAAAGGGCAAGGGATGAACTGCCGCTTATAGGTCAGGGAAAAATAATAACAACGACAGAACCGAAGTTTGTTCCTTCAAGACCTGCGGAACTGCAAATAGGCGACAACGTAAAATTTAAAATGAGACTTATAGACTGCGTCGGATATATAGTTGACGGAGCGGAAGGAATAACCGACGGAGATGAACCGAGAATGGTAAACACTCCGTGGTCTGATAAACCTATGCCTTTGGCAGCCGCGGCGCTAACAGGTACAAATAAGGTTATAAACGACCATTCAACCGTTGCGATAGCCATGACTACAGACGGAACGATAACCGATATTCCAAGGGAAAATTATGTTGAGGCGGAAGAAAATATTGTAAACGAGTTAAAAAAATCAGGAAGACCGTTTGTTATGGTTCTTAACAGTGCAAATCCATACGGAACGGAAACGGAAATGTTGAGAGACGAGCTTGAAAGTAAGTATGACGTGCCGGTGAAAACAGTAAACTGCGCACAGCTTAAAGATGATGAAATAAACGATTTACTTGAAAGTCTTTTATATGAATTTCCGATAAACGAAATAAATATAAATATCCCGAGGTGGTTGGAAGGACTTGATAATGAACACTGGCTTAAAAGTTCCGTGATAGAAACTCTTTCAAAGCTGTCCGACAGTACGGTAAATTTGAGAAGCGTTTCGGAATGTTCGTCGGAATTGACTAATAATGAATATATAAGAAAGGTATATATAGGCGATATTTCCGCAGGAAGCGGAGAAGCGGAAATAGATTTGGTAATGAACGACGATCTTTTTTATAAAGTGCTGAGCGAGACAATAGCCATTGATATAAAAGACGATTACGAACTTATAAGTATTATGAAAGAATTGTCATCCGTAATGTCGGAATATAACAAGATAAAATCCGCATTGGCCGATGTAAAACGGAAAGGATACGGCATAGTAGGACCTGCCTTTGACGAAATAATTTTAGACGAGCCGGAGGTGTTCAAACACGGATCAAGATACGGAATTAAAATTAAGGCGCACGGTGAGGCAATAAATATGATAAAGACCGATATCGAGACAGAAGTAGCGCCGATTGTCGGAACCGAGGAGCAAAGCAAGGAGTTTATAGACGATATTTTAAGTACATATAAAACCGATCGACAGAAAATATGGGATCTTAATCTTTTCGGAAGAACACTGGATACTCTTGTAAGGGAGGGAATGAATAACAAAATATATACAATGCCAGAAGACGCTCAAATTAAATTACAGGAATCGCTTCAGAAAATACTTAATGAAGGAAGCGGAGGTCTTATCTGTATAATTTTATAAGTTTTAAAGAAACTGTAATTACTTAAATAATGACAAAACAGCCCCTTTGTTTTATAATGTAAATGATTTGCATTATAGTAAAAGGGGCGTTTTTGAGTTCAAGAACTCATAATGCTTTAATCTGAATATAGAAATTAACGGAGGAATGAAATTTGAGACCTACAAGAGAAGAAGCATGGAAGCTGCTTAATGAATACAATAAATCGGACGCACTGCTTAAACACGGTCTTGCGGTTGAAGGAGTTATGAGACATTTTGCGGAAATTAACGGAGAAGACCCCGAAAAATGGGGCGTTATAGGATTACTGCACGATTTGGACTATGAAATGTATCCTGAAAAGCATTGCGTTAAAACTGCCGAAATAATGAGAGAAAACGACATTGACGAGGACTATATTCACGCAGTATGTTCGCATGGCTGGGGATTATGCTGTGATGTTGAACCGGTTGAAAAAATGGAAAAAGTGCTTTATACAATAGATGAACTGACAGGACTTATAAATGCGGCATGCCTTATGAGACCGTCCAAAAGCGTTCTTGATATTGAAGTAAAAAGCGTTAAAAAGAAGTTCAAATCAAGCGGATTTGCTGCCGGCGTAAACAGGGAAGTTATCCAAAAAGGGTGTGATATGATAGGATTGTCTCTGGATGATGTTATAAAAGAAACAATAGAAGGAATGAAAAGCTGCGCTGACGCCATAGGACTTAGAGGAAATATTTCCGAGGAGTGATTATTATATGGAAATAACCAGATTTGAACTCGAGTTTCCGGCTTCTAACGGAGGTCATGATATTTTTGCATGTATATGGAGAGATACGGATTGTAAACATTATAAGGGAATTGTACAGCTTGTACACGGAATGGCAGAATACATATTAAGATATGAGGAGTTTGCAAAATATCTTGCCAGAAAAGGATATATAGTATGCGGAAACGATCATGCGGGGCATGGACTTTCCGTTGAAAATAAAAGTGATTTGGGTTACTTCGGTAAAAGAGAAAACAGTTGGCAGTATTTGATAGACGATATGAACTATCTTGAAGGTATGATGAGACTGGAATATGATGAAATACCATATTTTATGGTAGGACACAGCATGGGTTCTTTTTTGACAAGAGAATATATGGCTTTGTACGGAGATAAATTTGACGGAGCGATATTTATCGGAACCGGTTATGTGAATCCTTTATTGGATTTCGGTATATCCTTGGCAAAGTACAAAGCCCATAAAAATCCCAAGCAAAGGGGAGAACTTATAGATAAAATAGCTTTCGGAGCTTTTAATAAAAAAATAGATACTGCCAATACTAAATTTGATTGGATATCCACGGACAGTAAAATTGTAGAAAAGTATGTGAACGATGAGAAATGCGGTTTTTTATTTACTAATGAAGCTTACAGAGATTTGTTTTTACTTATAAAAAAGGTAAATAGTGTAAAATGGGCAAAATCAATGCCTCGCAATCTGCCGATGTTACTTATATCCGGTTCCGACGACCCTGTCGGAGATTTCGGAAAAGGAGTGCGGAAGGTTTATGAAATGCTTAAAAAAGCCGGATGTATAAATGTTGACATTAAATTGCTTCACGGAGTGAGACATGAAATTTTAAACGATATAAAAAGAGAAAAAGTATATGCCATACTTTATAATTGGCTTGAAAAAAATATTTGATAATATGGAGGAAATAAATGGCAGAACAAATAGCAGGATGGTTTGTAAATAATTTAGGAGGAGTATTCAGTCCCGAACTGATAGTTTTTATAGTTTCGCTTTTGCCGATACTTGAACTTAGGGGAGGTATAATTGCAGGATTTTTAATGGGTATGGAACTTGCACCGTCGTTTATAATAGCGTTTATCGGCAATATTATACCTATTCCGTTCATACTGATATTTATAAAATTTATATTTAAACAGTTGAAAAAAACAGGTATGAAAAATTTTATAGAAAAGCTTGAGAATAAAGCTATAAGCAAAAGCGATCAGATACAAAAATACGCTTACTGGGGACTTTTGTTATTCGTAGGTATTCCGCTTCCCGGTACGGGGGCTTGGACAGGAGCTCTTATTGCTTCGCTTTTAAATATGGATGTAAAAAAATCATTTGGGGTTATTGTTCTGGGAGTTGTATTGGCAGGAATAATTATTTCTGTATTCAGTTACGGGTTACTCGGAATGATTATAAAATAAGGAGAAAAAAATGGTAGAACGCATTGCAACGCCTTTAAGAACGAAGGCTATTATGGAACGATACGGATTTAATTTTAAAAAAGGATTCGGTCAAAATTTTTTGATAGATACCAATATACTTGAAAATATTGCCGACGCAGCGGGAATCACCGATGAGGATACCGTACTGGAGATAGGCCCCGGGTTCGGCGCTCTGACGCAGGTTGTTGCCGAAAGAGCAAAAAAAGTAATAGCGTTGGAGATAGACACAAAGCTGATACCTATACTGGAGGAAACACTTGGCGAATATAACAATATCGAAATAATAAATCTGGATGTGCTTAAGTGCGACATAGCAAAACTATCGGAAGAAAAAAACGGCGGTAAGCCGTTTAAGGTAGTTGCAAACCTTCCGTATTACATAACGACGCCGATAATAATGGACATGCTTGCGAAGAAAGACTTCGTAAAATCAATGACGGTTATGGTACAGAAAGAAGTTGCTGAACGTATGCAGGCATTGCCGGGGAAAGGCGATTACGGAGCTCTCTCTATTGCGGTACAGTTTTATGCCGACGCCAATATAGATATGATAGTGCAGCCGTCGTGTTTTATGCCGAGACCTAAAGTTGCTTCGGCTGTTATAACGCTTAATATCAGAGAAAATCCACCTGTCAAACTTAAAGATAAGGATTTGTTTTTTAAAGTTGTAAAAGCCGCTTTCGGACAGAGAAGAAAGACGCTTTTAAACACACTCTGTAATCAAGGCGGATTTGGATTTAACAAAGAAGATATGTCGGAAATTATAAAATCCGTCGGATTGGATGAAAAAATCAGAGGAGAGGCAATGAGTATAGAAGAGTTCGCAAAACTGTCGGACAAGATTTATGATATAAAAAATAATTAAAAACAAGCTGTGGACGCATAAATAAAAACAAGCAGGAAATATTTCCGGGTTTTTATAAGCGCGCCACAGCTGTTTTTGTATAAAACATTACTTTAAATTACTGTTCCATTTGTTTTCCCAGGAATCCTGCCGCAGTTTGAGCAAGTTTTCCTTCTACTTCTCCCATTTTTTTGTCGGGAGAGAGGAATACGATTGCCCCCAAAGCGTCTCCTTCACATATGATAGGTGTGATGAGCTGATGATTATAGGATACTTCGGCAGCGTCATCGTTTTCAAGTACAGGAATGAAATTGCTGTCGTTTCTGTCAGCGACATGGGTGCTTCTGGCGTTGATACAATTTTCCATGGCTTCACTGATATGTTTTTCATAAAAATCTTTCTTAGGACCTCCGGAAACAGCTATGATTTGGTCTTTGTCCACAATACATGTAACATGACCTATGGTCTGTGCCAGCGATTCCGCATATTCTTTGGCAAATGCGCCGAGTTCTCCTATGGGGGAATATTTCTTCAGTATTATTTCTCCGTCGGAATCCGTAAAGATTTCAAGCGGGTCTCCTTCTCTTATTCTTAATGTTCGGCGAATTTCTTTTGGTATTACAACTCTTCCGAGATCATCTATTCGCCTTACGATACCGGTAGCTTTCATATTATCATTATCCTTTCCGAATTGGCTTATTTGTTATGTGATGTTAGTATTTGCAAATTTTAAAATATAATACATTGGCAATATGGAAATTTTTAGATGAAATATCGTGATTATGGATATTAGAATTCATAAAACAGTAAGTTTTAAATATGAATAAAAATATAATGATATAAATGTATAAAAATACTAAGAAATAGTATCTTGTATAAGAATTATAATGTATTATGACGGATAACACATAGTATGTGTGCTTAAAAATACTATAATTTACACAAAAATGGTTGACCTTTTAAAGTTATAATGTTATGCTTTTATAGTAATATTTATGCATAAAATTGAAATGGGGATTACGATTTTATGCTTTAAGGGTTATATAATTTTAAGGAGGAAACGACTATGAGATTTATTGACTTTCCTGAAATGAACTTTACTATTCAGGGCTTGGATATGGTAGAAATACCGCCTATGTACAAGATGACGCAGATTTATGATTCAAATAAAATCGATGATCCAGCGGCATACATAAAAAATATGATGAATGAGTACAACGGGATTGATAAAGAGTCTTTGAAGGGCAAGAAGCTTGCAATTACGGTGGGAAGCCGCGGAATACCTTTCCTTCCCGAAATGGTAAGAGCTATTATCGATACTCTTAAGGAGTGGGGAACGGATCCGTTTATCGTTCCTGCCATGGGAAGCCACGGCGGAGCTACTGCTGAAGGTCAGCTTGAAGTACTGAAGAGCCTTGGTATTACAGAAGAGAGCATGGGAGTTAAAATACATTCGTCAATGGAAGTTGTTGAGGTAGGAAAACTTAAAAACGGTGCTTCTGTTTTTGTAGACAAAATTGCTACGGAAGCTGACGGAATTATACTTTTTAATAAAGTTAAACCTCATACTGAATTCAGAGGACCTCACGAAAGCGGTCTTTTCAAAATGGTTGCCATCGGTTTGGGAAATCATATAGGAGCTTCCATGTTCCATGCTCAGGGATATGAAAATATACCTACATTCTTACCTGAACTGGGGCAGGTATTCCTTGATAACTGCAAATTTGTATTTGGTATTGGAGTTCTTCAGAATGCTTATGACGATATATGCACAATAAAAATGTGCGACAGAAGCAATATATTTGAGACTGACGCAGCTATGCTTGAAGAAGCAAAGGCAAAAATTCCCGTACTTAAATTTAAAAATATTGATCTCCTTATAATTGATGAGATAGGAAAAAATATGTCCGGTTCAGGAATGGATCCTAACGTTGTCGGAAGAAATATGGCAAGAACATTTGTGGACGAAACCGGAATAAGACATATAATGGTAAGAGGCGTAACAGAAGAGAGCCACCATTCGGGAGTCGGTATAGGACTTGCGGACATAACAACAAGAAGATGCCTTAACAGCATAGACTGGGACGCTACATGGACAAATGTTGTAACGGCTCAGGTGCTTCGCGGAGGCGGAAAGATACCTCTTTACAGAAACAACGACAAGGACGCTATATATACGGCAATTAAATGCAGCGGCGGAATCGATATGAAAAAACCTCGTATAGTAAGAATTAAAAATACGCTTGAGACAGCACATATTGAAGTTTCGGCTCCGCTTTATGAAGAACTTAAATCACATCCTGAAATTGAATATGTATCAGGTCCTTACGAACTTAAATTTGACGAAGAAGGATTTATTGCAGATTAATCCGTTAAAAAGCCCTGTTTTAAACAGGGCTTTTATAATGTATCTCCCTACCTCCACTTTTTCTTAATTGAAAATAAAACAATATAAAATATACATGAAAACTGCTGTAAAATGCCATGTGTCCTCCACTTTGACAACAAAAAGGTTGATTATTCAGAAAAATATGGTAAAATACTATTACATAAATGTTAAAAAATTATTTGTTTTTTTCAAGAATTTTGGAGTTAGAGGTGTAGTATGAGAAAGTTAAAATTCATAACGGCTTTCATAACATCTTTAATAATTTTTGCTTTTTCATGTACGTCGGCTTTTGCGGGAAGCGTAATTTCCGCTAAACCTTTTTTGCTTAGTTCGGACGTTACCGATACAATGGAGGCTGCAAAACAGCTGGGCATAATAACGGATGATATTGATAAAAGCTCGATTGTTACAAGAAAGGAATTATGCAGACTTATAGTAAGATTTTATAGAGCGTCGACAGGTGGAACGGGAATAACTATTTCTGAAAGTCCGTTTTTTGACTGCGACGCAAACGAAGTTATTTTTTGCTATGAAAAGGGAATTATTAAAGGGATAAGCGATGTAACATTCGCGCCGGACTATTTTATAACACGGGAGGAAGCGTGCGAGGTAGTTGTAAATACAATTGAAGCGTGCAAGGCAAACAAAATAGAGCCGGAAAAAGATTTTACGATTTTATATAAAGACAGAGCGGATATGTCGGAGACATTTAGGGACGATATAAGCTATCTTTCAAGCATAGGCGTTGTAAACGGCTATGGAGGGTATTTTTATCCTAAGTCATATATAACATACGAACAGGCTGCTACAATGCTTGTTGAGACGTATTATCAGCTTATGCTGTCTAAAATAAATATAAACGGCGTTGATATTTCTCTTGGGGATACAAAGGTAAAAATTCTTTCCGATTTTGGCGAACCCGGATATAAAATAGAGGATAAAAATGCAAACATGGAAATATGGGTATATGAAGGAGAAAACCTTTTTTATATAGGTTTCTGCGATAATAATGCAACGGAGATTTTTACAAACGGAAGTAATTTTAAATACAGGGGAATATCTTCCGGACAACCGATTGAAAATATTGATTTTGGAGCAAGAGCTAAAGTCAGCGGAAATACTGCTGTTTATGAAGACGGTTACGGCATTGTTCAGACAGGGGCTTTTTCCGGATATAATAAAATAAGTTATGTATACGCTGCGTCCGAAAATAAGGATATGAGACATAAAATAAACCCTGAAACCGTAAACGGCGATATTGAGCTGCTCTATGACATAATAAATACGGAAAGAGCAAAATCAGGACTTCCGGAATTTACGGTATATAAACAGGCGGCTGCGACAGCTAAACGTCATTCCATGAGCATGGGATACTGGAATTATTCGGACTACATAAACAGAGACGGTACAACTCCGTTCGACAGATTTGACGACAGCGATATAGAGTATATGATGGCTTCGGAAAACATTGCAAAGGTAGACGGAAATGCCGTTGATGTATATATTGAATGGATGAAGAGTCCGGGAAGCAGAAGCAATATTATTACGGACTATATGGATAATGTTGGCATAGGTATTGTAGTCGGTTCTTCCGACGACAAGGCTTATGTAACGATGGATTTTTTGAAGCTGAAGCAGTAGATTGAGCTTCATAAAGCAATTAAAATTTATATTTTATAGTTATTTCTAAAGAAAAAGGCAGCCGAAAGGCTGCCTTAATTATTTTTCAATTAATCAATATTATCTGTTGACATAAGGATTTTTTCCGGCGTTATGGGAAGTTCCCTGTGCCATACGCCTGTAGCATTATGTATTGCATGCGCTATCGCAGGAGATGGTGTATTGATTACAATTTCACCTATGGATTTTGCACCGTAAGGACCCGATTCTTCATAACTGGATTCAAACTCTATATTAAGAGAACCTATGTCCATTCTGGTGGGGATTTTGTACTGCATAAACGAATTTTCGGCAATATGTCCTGTTTCGCCGTATGTTACGTTTTCATATAACGCCATACCGATACCCTGTACTATTCCGCCTTCTGCCTGGATACGGGCAAGGTTTGCGTTTACAGGAGTACCACAGTCAACTACGGCTGTGTAATCACATACTTTTACGGAACCAGTTTCTTTATCCAACTCTATTTCTGCCATTCCTACCATAAAAGGAGGAGGGGACACAGGAGAACTGTGAGAGCATACCGCATGAAGAGCATTATTGCAGAAGCATGTGGCTCTGATAGCGATATATTCCAAAGTAATAGATTCTCCCGAAGGTGTGCAAACTCGGCTTCCCGTAAATTCCAGCTTAGAGGGCGGCACATTCAAAATATCGGAAGAAAACTCTTTGATTTTATCAATGAGTTTGCGACATGCTTTCTCAACTGCTTTTCCCGTTACGTATGTAGTTGACGAAGCGTACGAACCTGAATCATAAGGAGATGTATCGGAATCGGCTTTGCATACGCATATTTTATCTATATCGCAGTTAAGCGTTTCGGCGGCAATCTGGGCTAGTATGGTATCGCAGCCTGTACCCATGTCCGCAGCGCCTATATAGAGAGTATAGAAGCCGTCTTCATTGAGTTTTATTTCCGCAGAACCTACATCTACGGAAGATATTCCCGAACCTTGCATTGACATAGCTACTCCGGCAGTTCTGACCTTTCCGTTTCCCATATCCCTTACCGGGAATTTTTTATCCCATTCGAATATTTCTTTCGCCTTTGCCAGACATCTGTCAAGGGCGCATGCGGAAGCCGTTTCGTCATAGTATGATGGCATTAACTGACCTTCTCTGACCATACACTTTTCTCTTATTGCGACAGGGTCTATACCAAGTCTGTCGGCCATTTCGTTTACCGCGGATTCAACGGCAAAAGAGCCTTGTGTAGCGCCGTATCCTCTGAAAGCGCCGCCGCCCTGAACGTTTGTATATACTACATCCCAACCGAAACGGTATGCCTTAAGAGTACCTGTATAAAGCGATATTGTTTTTGTAGCCGTTAAATCAACGGTTGTAGGAGCATGTTCACCGTATGCGCCTGCGTTTGACAGCGTATACATATCTATAGCTTTTATACTTCCGTCTTTAGTAGCTCCGAGACGCACATGTATTTCCATTTCGTGTCTGGGAGAGCCTGCCGTCATACATTCTTCACGGGTATATATTATTTTAGCGGGTTTTTTTGTAAGCCATGTTACGATTGCCGGATATACTTCCGCGACGACAGTCTGTTTAGCGCCGAATCCTCCGCCTACGCAAGGTTTTTCCACATGTATTTTCGAAAGCGGAATACCGAGAGCATTAGCCAGTATATGACGAACATGGAATACAATCTGTGTAGAACTTATTACATGGAGCCTTCCTGTTGAATCTATTTCCGTATAGGTTCTGAATGTCTCCATCATTGATTGCTGACATGCTTTTGTATGATATGTATGTTCAACTATTTCATCACATTCGGCAAAAACAGCGTCGACATCTCCCCAATTTCTGCTTCCTGTTGAGCAGAGATTGCGTTTGTTATCGGCTCCGACTTCAAATAATGATTGCCAGTCGTCTTCGGGATGTACAAGTATGGGATTATCCTTAGCTGTGTGCATATCAAGAACAGGTTCTAACACGTCATATTTAACTTTTATAAGTCTCATTGCCTTATTTACCGATTTTTCACAGTCGCCGGCAATAATTGCCACTGCGTCCCCGACAAATCTCAGCCTCTTATCAAGTATAAGTCTGTCATACGGAGAAGGCTCGGGATAGGTTTGACCTGCCATAGTAAATCGGTTTTGAGGAACGTCTTTATATGTAAGTATACATTCTATTCCGGGAACCTTCATAGCTGTAGAAATATCTATTTCTTCTATTAGGGCATGTGCGTACGGGCTGCGGAGTACTTTAACCGTAAGGCAGTCCGACGGAGTTATATCGTCTGTGTAAACGGGCATACCGAGAAGAAAACTCATGGCGTCTTTTTTTCGTACGGGATGACCGACTGTTTTAAAAGTTTTATTTTCCATAATATTTCCCCTTAACGTTAAAATTTTCTGCTGTCCAAAAAGGCTCTTATACCTCTGAGCTGTCCTTCATATCCGGAACAGCGGCAGAGATTTCCCGCCAGATATTCTTTAATTTCTTCCTCACTCGGATCCGGATTTTCCCGGAACAGCGCAATCGCATTCATAATCATCCCCGGATTGCAGAACCCGCACTGCTCGGCGCCCTGTCCGGCAATAAAGGAACCAAATTCTTCTGCTTCCTCCTGCAGGCCTTCCAGCGTATCCACCTTACATCCATTCGCCCGCGCCGCAAGCACCGAACACGACAGCACCGGTTTTCCCTCCAGAAAAACCGTACACAGCCCGCAGTTCGACGTCTCACAGCCGCGCTTCACACTGTAGCATCCCTGGCTTCTCACAAAATCGATCAGGAGCATGTCTGCATCGATCTCCGCTTCCGTCTTCTTTCCATTTAAGATCATCGAAATCTTCATCACTGCTCCTCCTTCTTCTGAATTTCTTCCATGCATCTGCGCAGCAGCACCCGTCCCAGATGATGACGATACTCTGCACTTCCGCGCATATTACTGCCATATGTAAACTGATCAGAAATCTCCGAAGCCGCCGCCTTCAGCTCCTCCGCAGATGCCTTTCCAGCCGCCAGCTTTTCCGCCAGCTCCGCCGGAAGCTCTACACGTGCCGCCTTCGCCGGTCTTGCCC
>URLB01000062.1 GCA_900548595.1 uncultured Eubacteriales bacterium | reverse complement strand
TCAATAATATCCCCAACAGTTACTATATTTAATTTTCTCAAATATTTTTCTCTTTCCGCGCCGATTCCTTTTATGCTGTTTACCAGACTTTCCAAATTCATAACCGCACCCCGTAAAAAAGGACGTCTTAAAGACGCCCTTTAAATTATTTGCAATAAATTATTCAACGGAAATTATATAATAATAAAGCTGCTGATTTCCCGAATGTACCTCAATATCACAGTCTGGGAAATTCTCTTCGGCATATTCCGCTATCTCGTTTGCCATTTCCTCCGTTGCGTCGCTTCCGTAATAAATACAGATTATCTCGCTGTCGTCATTAACAGCCTCGTTTATAAGATCTTTTGTAGACTGCTGAATATCTTTTCCGACTATTTCTATGTTGTCGTTTAACATTCCCAGTATATCGCCCTTTGCAATTTCCTTATCTCCGAGTTTTGTATCTCTTACGGCATAAGTAACGGACGCGGTATTTACGTTGGCTATGGCGTCTTTCATTTCTTCAACAACACTGTCTATGTCCTCTTCGGCATTATAGCAAAGCATTGCGGAAATAGCTTCCGGCATGGATTTTGTAGGTATTACAAAAACCTTTTTGTCCTCCGTTAAATTTCTTGCCTGTTCCGCCGCAAGTATTATGTTTTTATTATTGGGCATAATTACTATATTATCGGCGTCTATATTATTTATGGCGTTAAGTATGTCCTCTGTACTTGGATTCATAGTCTGTCCGCCTTCTATAATTACATCAACGCCGAGGCTTTTAAATATGTCCGCTATGCCGCTTCCTGAACAAACGGAAATAAATCCTGTTTCCTTGTGTTCTTTCTTTTCTTCGGGTTCAGCTTTAACAGCTGCTTTTCCTTCGCTCTCAAAATCAATTTTATTCGTATGCTGTTCACGCATATTATCTATTTTAAGTCCCGAAAGGCTTCCGATGGAAAGAGCCTTTTCTATAGCCATACCGGGATGATCCGTGTGCACATGGACTTTTATTATCTCGTCATCGGCAACTACCACAAGGCTGTCTCCTATTGAGCTGAGATAGTTTTTAAGTCCGCCGACAGTAGACTCGGGAGCATTTTGCACATTAATAAAAAATTCCGTACAGTATCCGAAAGTTATACTCTCATTATCAACGGACGCAAGGGCTGCATATTCTTTTTTAGCCTGACCTGACGCGCTTTCCTCAATTTTAACGTCAGTATTGTCAAATGCAATCTTTAACGCCCCCTCAAGAACATAAAGAAGTCCCATACCTCCGGCATCAACAACATCAGCCTGTTTAAGTACAGGGAGCATTTCCTTTGTCTGAAGAAGGATAGCATGTCCGTCTTTTATTACCGCTTCCATAAACTCCGCTACATCTGTAATTTTATGACAGTATTTAAGCGCACTTTCGCTCATTACCCTTGCAACGGTAAGAATTGTTCCCTCTTTAGGCTTCATAACCGCCTTATATGCTGTTTCCACAGCCTTTGCGGAAGCCTTTGCCAGAGTAACCGTATCAGCCTCTTCTATGCCCTCCAGTTCTTTCGCAAAGCCTCTGAAAAGCTGAGACGTTATAACGCCGGAGTTTCCTCTTGCGCCTCTTAAAGAGCCGTTTGACGCCAATTTGGCAACTTCTCCGACGTTAAGAGACTGGCTTTTGTCAACTTCCCTTGCAGCTGCAAGCACCGTAAGAGACATATTTGTTCCCGTATCCCCGTCAGGAACAGGAAACACATTAAGAGAGTCAACCGTATCCTTTTTGGAATTAAGACTGTTGGCCCCCGAAATAATCATTCTTTTAAGCAATAAGCCGTTAATACTTGTTACACTCACTGATGATAGACCTCCTTATATCAGGCGTCGACTCGCACGCCCTCGACAAACACATTTACCTGTTCAACCGCAATACCGCATACGGTCTCTACCTTATATTTAACCGTACTTATAATATTTTCCGCGATAGCTGTTATGTTTGTGCCATATTCAACAATGATGTGCAAATCTATACTTATTTGTTCTTCGTTTACATTTATTCTTATGCCCTTTGTAAGACTTTCACGTTTAAGAAGCTGAACGAGTCCGTCTTTCATGTTCTTTGCTGCCATACCGACAATTCCGTAGCAGTCTACGGCAGTAAGACCTGCAATTCTGGCTATAACTTCGTTTTCAATGGAAATTGTTCCGTATTGATTTTCAAGTTTTGCTGACATAATTCTTACCTCCTGATTCATATAGTCCATTATATTATAACACTCTTACGGGGAAAATAAAAACATTTTTTAATTTTAAGCCTTCTTTATTAAAAAATAACATTATTTTAATCTTTTTTGTATTATAAACGCCTATTCTTCTCCGTCATTAAAATTTTTTAACCAAAACTATGAAAACTTCTTGCCAAATCACTTCATTTCTGATAATATACATTGTGTTATATCACGCAGCAAGCAACTAGGAGGTGTAATAAATGGCAAAGTGTGAAATTTGTGAAAAGGGTATGCGTACTGGCCACAGAATCAGCATCAATCGTAGCCAGGTATCAAGACGTGCCAACAGAACATGGAAACCCAATGTAAAAAAGGTTAAAATTAACGATAACGGAACTATCAAGTCAATCTACATCTGCACAAGATGCCTCCGTTCCGGTAAAGTAACACGCGCTATCTAAAAGCACGCTACCTTTCATATATGAACACATAAGCTCATTGTTTTAAACAATGAGCTTTTTTTCTTTCTCAGCATCCGCTGTCACAAATAAGATATATGCCTACCGCCGCAATTACAAGCGCCGCTATAGTACCCCATATCGGTATAAACGCCGCAATAAGTATTCCCAGCCCGAAAGCCGTCAGCACCGCACCGATAAATTTTCTTTTCATTCTGTCCATATACATGCTCCGGCTGTTATTTAATATAATATATGCCCGAGCCGTATAAAACTTTCTTTATTATAAAGCGCCGTTTGCAATCAGCATCTCTACTCCTGAAACAGGTTCGGTTTTGCCGTTCTTTATTAAATAGTCTGTTTCCAAACATTTATTCAGAGACGCTTTAAGCATTTCGTAGCTGAAATTCCTGCTTTGTCTGACAGCTCCGTTTGCCACAAAGGGCGCAACTCCTATTTTTTTAGCCATATCGCTTCCCGATAATCCGCTTTCAGACAGGCTTTTACACTTTAATATAATTCTGAACTGCCTTGTTATGAGCGATAAAACCATATACGGAGACTCGTTCAGCGATAACAGCGTTCTGTATATTTCCAATGCCTTCTCTGTCTTTCCCGCTATCATGGCGTCAACAAGGTCAAATACCTTTGTCTCGGAACTTTTTGAACATAATTTGTCGATGTCCTCCGTTTTGACTTCATTTCTTTCCCCAAGATAGGAAATTATTTTATCAGTCTCATTTTTAAGAGTTTCGGCATTTTCCCCACAGTTTCTGACCATATATACACATACGGCTTTTGTTGCTTTTATTCCGCTTTTAGCAAACTTCTTTTCAATCATATTTGCCAAATCTACATCTTTTAAGCCATTATATGTTTTTACTATGCCGTGCTTTTCGGCGGCCTTATAAAGCTTCATCCTTTTGTCGGCTTTTTCTTCGGAAAAAACAATGCATGCCGTATCGGGTATTTTTTCTATATATTCTGCCAGTAAATCACTTTCGGCTTTTTTACCCTCAGAAAAAAAGCCGCAGTCTCTCGCAATTATAATCCTTTTTTCACTCATGAACGGAAATGTTTCGGCAGCCTCTATAATTTGTCCCGTCGTCGTCTTTATATCGTTAAAAACCGTCATATTCATCATCTCGGAGGCTTCATCAACAACTTTTTTTCTAATTTTCTCCTCCCAAGCTTTTCTTGTAAATGAATCTTCCCCATAAAGCAAATAACATTTTTCTATTTTTTTTAAATCGATTTTATCCATAATATAATTCCTTTATCAGTCTACCGACAGCTATATATTTCTGTCTGTGATAAACTCTTTTTACTATCAACTACAACTTTAAATATAAATCATATATAACGATATTTATTTAATATATACACCTATTTTGTCTTTTCATTAAACCTGACTGTAACGGCAACTGTATCATCATATTCGCCAAGCGGTTCAGTTTCATAAAAATTATTGCGTTCTATTATCGGAAGTTCCCTATCATTATCACCTATAGCAACAATCTGCAATACAGTTTCATTCCCGTAATTTATGCTGTCGGCATGAGGTGTATTTGAAATATATATTGATTTTTCATCCGTTTTATCATATTGAGGAACATAAACAGCGCTGCTTTCTCCATCGCTTTCCGTCTGGACAGTTACCGTAAATACATTATCGAAATTTGTTTTTGCCAAACAAATTCTTCCTTCCGCATCGGTAACTTTTATATTGCGGCTTTCACTTTGAATACCCCATTTCCCGTTTTCAAACACATAAAAATTAACATCTATACTGTCAAGATTTTCATCTGCGTAAAAGTTATAAATTTTCGTTTCGCCTTTTATACCAACAAGCCTAAGTATATCTTTTTCAACGTCGGTCAGCTCTGCTCTTTCCATGTATTTTTTTACTTTATTATCATAGGCTTCCGAAATTTCTGTATTATTTTCTTCATCCGTCGGCGTCGAAGCTACACATGCTGTCATTACAAAAAGTAAAAAAATCATTGTCAGACTTCGTATTACACGCTTCTTCATATTCTTTTACCTGCCTTTATATGTCTTGACGTCATAACCGTCTTTTTTCAACACAACTTTTACCGCTCCGTTTTCTCCCGTAATATATGTTTCAACGCCATACTCCTCTAAAGTATCAAGAACTTGTTTATGCGGAAACCCGTATATATTATTTTCCCCCGCCTCGATGACGGCAATATCGGCATTCGTCTTTTCTATAAACTCTGCCGATGACGACGTATTTGAACCGTGATGAGCTATTTTAATTATATCGCATTCGATGTCGCTGTCCATAAGCCTTATCTCATCTTCATACTCTATGTCGCCTGTAAACAATATTTTAATTCCGTCTATATCCGCCTTAAGCACAAGCGAACTTTCGTTTTCTTCCGCAGTCATATCTCCGTAAAAAGGATATAAACACTCTACGGTATATCTGTCTGTAACAAATTTGTCTCCTGCGGAAGCGTAATATACTTCAATATTATTTTTATCGGCTTCATCAATGACCTTGTCTAAAATTTCGTTGTGTTTTGTATCGGAAACAACCACAAGTTCGGTCATATCGTTTTCAATCAGTTCAAGCGCGCCACCGGAATGGTCTGAATCCATGTGCGTAATAAACAGTACGTCAGTCTTTTCTCCCTTGGCATTCAGATACGGAATAACAGTATTCTCAGCCTCTCCGCTGGGTCCTCCGTCAACTACCGCCGTAAATTTTTCGGAAATATGTATAATCGAAGCGTCTCCCTGTCCTGCGTCAAAGAAAACTATTTCCGCAGGAGCTGTCTTGTTTACCACACACTGTAAAACCATAAATGCTGAAAATGCGCCTATCATAAATCTATTGGCATATTTTTTTGTGCCGAATATAAGACATGCAAAAATAAGAATATACATTATAATAACAGCATAAAGCGACGGTTTTGCCGTACTCATATACAATACTTCCGACGGTATTTTATCCGCAGCTAAGTTGTAAAATTCCAAAAGGCAGTCCAAAAACCTCACTGCCGCCGCTCCTATGGGCGTTGCGGAAACAGCTGACGAAACAACTGCCGCTCCCGTAACAATACTTATATACGGAACAATAACAATGTTTGCAATAGGCGCAATCAGGGAAACTCCACCGAAATAGTACATTGTAAGCGGAGTCGTTATTATCCATATAATAACCGAAAAAATAAACGCTTTAGCCGTTTTTGAAGTTCTACCGATATTTTTTATAATATCTAACGCCAAAACTACCGCAGTAATCCCCAAAAACGACAACTGAAACGAAACATTCCACAGATAAAGCGGATTTATGCACAGCAATATAAACGCGCTGAAAGCAATCGTATTGTATCTATCGGAATTTTTATAAAACACAAGCGCCGCAAAGGCAGTCAATGTCATAATAACCGCCCTTGCCGCAGACGGTGAGCAGCCTGTAAAAATAAAGTATGCTGTCAAAAATATTGCCGTCGGAACAGCCGCCGTTCTTTTTCTCATTTTAAAAACAACTCTGAGAAGTGCGAACAAAATTCCCGATACGAGCGACACATGCAGTCCCGACACTGCCAAGACATGGCTTATGCCCAAATTCCTGAATGTTTTCTCCGTATTGTCGGGAATATCGTATTTATATCCCGTAGTCAGCGCTTTAGCTATTGCCGCTTCACTTTCTCCCATATTTTCATCAAAAAACCGATTAACGTTCTCTCTGGCTTTTTCTATTTTATATATAATACCGTTATCCGTTGAAATCTTCCTTATGTCATCGCACCAAAACGAATAATCATACCCTTTTGATTTCATATATATCCTATAATCGGTCTGATATGGATTAGTCGGCTCTTCAAAACAATAAAGCTTACCATGCGCCTCTATAACGTCGCCTGCATGAACTTCCGCATCCTCGGCAGTCAAAAATATTTTCTGACTCTTTTCACAGGTTATGTTTCCGTCGGTAATACTTTTCGTTTTAACTGTAACGGCTGTTTTTCCGCTTTCTGTTATATAGTAGTTTCTTACCGTTCCGACAACAACGCTTTCCCTGCCGACAATTTTTTCCGAGGAAATATCCGCTGTTCCCATAGCGGAACGGCACAGCATAAATCCTATTACAGCAAGCAGAGGAACATACATATATTCGAAAATCCTATTCTTATACGAAAAGCCTAATGCTGACGCCACGCAAAATATAAAAACTGCGGCCGCTTTCAGTCCCGTTAAGTACATTCCTCCTATAATTCCCACTGCAAGACCTAACACAAACCAGACAAACGGTCTTCTCATTTCAAATCACCGCTTACTCAAACGTTATATCAAAGTTAGGCTCCACAGGCTTACTTAAATCCATAACGCCTCTGTAATTATCAATTTTTTCTCCATCAATCAAAAACTGTACCTTGTTTACTGTTTCTATTTCCGCAAGCGAATTTACTATACTGTATACTGCCGCTTTAGCGTCTGTTTCGCTTTCAAGCTGTTTTACCAAAAATTCCGCGCTGAGATCCACATAGCAAATACCGTCAGCCGTACTTATTTCCCTTATTTTTGTATCGGTCGGTATAACGTTTTTCATATTTTTACTTTCCGGTCCGCTTATCAGCTGTTCTATTATATACAGCTCTATGGGCTGGTTAGGATTGACCTCAACTTCTCTTATTTCCGTATCCAGCTTGTTTTCTTCACTGTCTTTGAAATACAAAGTCAATATTTCATAGTTTGTCGGCTCCGCCGATATATTGCCGTCCAGCACCACATCGTCTCTGCCTATTTTTCCCAGAGCCTGTCCGTTTGTCATTTTCAGACCGTTTCCGTCAACTGTCATTTTTACATAGTCTACAAAATCCAATGATGTAAAAGTATAAACTATGGCTGTTCTGAAAATAAGCTTATCTCCCGGAGACATGCCGTTATATTCGTCGCTGAAATCAACCTCCAAAACTCCGCTGTCAATGCTCAACGTATTTATATCCACATTTTCCGGAACGGCAGGCCTTCTCTCCTCATTTTTAACCGTATCCTTCATTTTTATAAAAGCCTCGTATACCTGCTGTTCCTGCGTATCCGCTTCCAGTCCGACTATTTCCGATTTTATTGTCTGTCCTGCATTATCAACAAAATATACTTCGCATAACGCTCCGCTGTCGGCAGACGGATTTATCTCCGCTCCGTCTGTTTTACATCCGCATAGGGTCAATGCCGCTATAGCCAGTATATAAATCATTTTTTTAATCATGGTAACCTCACTCTTGTTTAAGCGGAATTATTATAACAAAGGTTGTTCCCTCGTTTTCCTTACTGGATACTTTTATCGTTCCGTTATGCATAAGTACAGCCGAACGGGCAATTGAAAGTCCCAGACCTGTTCCTCCGCTTTCTCTGTCCCTGTTTTTGTCTACCCTGTAAAATCTGTCGAATATCTTTCCGAGTTCTTCCTCCGCTATGCCTACGCCGTCATCTGCTATTGTAACAAAAGCGTTTTGATTATCGGCGTCTACCGTAACTTCTACATTTCCGCCGTCGTTATTGTACTTGATTGCGTTTTCGATAAGGTTTGACACCGCAAGCGAAAATTTTGTCTCTTCTATTTCCGCTTTAACGGCTTTTAATTTATTATAATTGAGATTAATATTTTTAGATTTCGCAATCGGTTCAAGTCTTCTTACAATGTCGGAAATCATATCCGTCAAATTTATCTCCATCGGGTTCAAATGAACCTCTTCCCTGTTCATACGGACAAGCGTAAGCAAATCGTTTATAATATCCGTCATTCTGTCAACCTCGGAGTTTATATCCATTAAAAACTCCACATACATTTCTTTAGGTACATTTTCCGGGTCTTGGATAAGTATGGAATCACTCAAAACCTTTATGGAGCTGAGCGGCGTTTTCAACTCATGCGATACATTTGATACAAATTCTCTTCGGCTCGTCTCTATCATATCCAACTTTTCCGCCATATAATTGCTGGACTCTGCCAATTCCGCAAGCTCTGTGTGTAAGAAGTCGTTTATTTCTATTCTCTGGTCAAAATGACCGTCTGCCATTTTCTTTATAACCGCTATGGCGCTGTTGAGAGGATTTGTAAACCACCATGCCATGAACATTACAATAACTATTACAACAACTGCGAGCATTAATATCATACTGAATATTTTATTTCCTATAGCTTCTACATTTAACGCTATATCGGCTATGGAACCGCTGACTAGCACAACGCCTACGCAGTTTGAGCGATCGTCTACTATGGAAACCGCCGCATGGATTGTATCGTTACCGTATACCTTTGCGACGTCTTTGTTATTAAGCGCGTCTATAACCTCCGGCAGAAAATAAACTTTTCCCTCTTCCGTTTTATTGGAATCGTTTATAACAGTTCCCGTTTTGTCTATTACAATAATTCTGTATCCGCTCTGTTTGCTTGTTTGATTTATGTCGTAGTCAAAAACTATAGCCTTGCTATCGTCATATAAATAGTCGGAAATGCCTATATGTCCCGATATTACGTTTGCTTGTAGAAGCAGTTCTTTTTTTCTTTCCTCAACAAAATATTCGTTTACGCTTTTCATTGTCAGCTGCGCCATAATCAAAAGCGGACATATACCCACTAACAAATATGTTACCAAAAGGGTCCATTTCAGTTTATATTCTTTTTAGCCAAAGTAATAGCCCACTCCCCATTTTGTAAAGATATATTCAGGCGCGCTCGGTTTTTTCTCTATTTTTTCTCTCAATCTTCTCACATGTACGTCTACGGTACGGACGTCCCCGGGATAATCAAATCCCCATACCGTATCCAAAAGTTTTTCCCTGCTGTATACTTTTCCGGGAGTTTTCATCAATAACTCCAGTAAATCAAACTCCTTTGCCGTCAGGTAAGCTTCTTTTCCGTCAACAAAGACTCTTCTGCTGTCTAGGTCTACAAGCAAATCTCTTATTTGAAGTTCGTTTTTAGCAGGAGCTTTCTCTTCCCTTGAAGCCGCGCTTCTTCTTAATACAGCCTTTATTCTCGCCTTTAATTCCAAAATATTGAAAGGCTTTGTCATATAATCGTCTGCGCCGTATTCCAGACCCATAATTTTGTCCATGTCCTCGCCCTTTGCCGTAACCATAATTATCGGCATCTGTGAAAACTCCCTTACTTCACGGCACACTTGCAGTCCGTCCATTTTGGGAAGCATAACGTCCAGTACGGCTAAATCATATTTATTTTTTCTTATAAGATTTAAAGCTTCTTCTCCGTCATATGCAACTTCTATTTCCATTCCGTCCTGTTCCAGAGAAAACTTTATACCTTTTACAATCAATTTTTCATCATCTACAACGAGTATTTTATATGCCAATTCAAACCCCTCCCAAAACCGTTATTCTACATAACAATTGTCAATTATAACTTTACGCATTATAGAAGATAGACCTTCTACATACTTTATATCTTCAAGACTTTCAAAATTTCCGTTTTTATTTCTGTATTCTATAATCAGCTCCGCTTCGTCCCGACCGATGTACATAAGGGAATCCAGTTCGTTTTCGTCAGCTGAATTCAAATTAATTTTACCGTCTGTATACTGTTCTCCGACATTTTCATTTTGACTATGTGCGGGAGTTTCGTTTTCGATTTCAACAGTCTCGGATTTCAGCAGGCGCGCATTTATAAAAATAAATACAAGAAGACCGATAAACACAATAACAATACTGTTATTTTCTCTTTTGCCCTTAATAAGCAGCCCTCCCGTTAAGTATTCTACCCAACAAATTTACAAAAATTTAAAACATAATTTCGAAATAATCCATATCTCTCCATTATGTCTACTTAATTATATATTAACGGAAGAAATAAATCCACAATTCACTCTAAATATTTTCAATTACCGCTTTTATAACTATTAGTAAACGTCATACACTGTCAAATTGCACAAAATCCTAAAAAACGCCAAAAAACGACTCAAAAAAAGTTGTGTAAAACTGTGTAAAAGTTGTGTAATTTTCTTTGTAATATTTCCTTTTGGTTTCATTAAACCCTTTAATATCAAGGAACAAACGGTGCGTATTATATAATATATATAGATTATGCATTTCCATTGACTTTAAAACCGGCAATTGTTACAATTCATTTTGTAAAGGGGAAAACCCCTTATGTAAAACGTAAACGGGGAGAACCCCAAAAATTTAAAAGGAGGACAACAAAATGAAGAAGAAATTAGCTTTATTAATGGCTGCGATCATGACTGTTGCAATGGTTCCCATGACAGCATTCGCATCCACAAAGTTAACAGCTGTTGACGAAATCTCTACAGCAGTTGGCGACGACCATGTTTTCACATCAAGAGTTGAACTTTCAAAAGATGATGACCAGGTTAATGTAGAGGGTAAGGTTGAAACGGGAAAATATGGCGACAGAGCCGTATTTGAGGTTATTCTCAAACTTACAAACGGTAAGTTTGCTAAGAGTGATGATGAAACTTATGACATGGAAAAAGATTTCACACCGGAAAAGGGTGTATGGGCTATTGATGTTAAAAACGACACAACAGCTTACATTACATTAGATGCAGCTGTTTTCAACGGCGAACAGGACGGAGAAAAAGCTTGCGTACTTCCTATTGATGCTTATGCTTTAGAAACAGGCGATGTAGTTGCTAACTTCACATCAAACGTTACACAGTTCAAGAAGGCTTCAGAAGTAATCGCTACAGCTTACAAAGATGAAGTTGCTATTGAAATCGAAGGCGTTAGAACATTCGTTGAAGACGCAACAAAAGACCAGGATACTCTTAAAGATATCACAATCAACGGTCTTGTAAACGACGCTATTGACGGAAGCAAGACAATCACACTTAAACTCAGCGGAAACTTTGAGTATGTTATACCTAATAATGAAGATGATTTAGCAGATTGTTTCTCATTCCTTAACAGCAAAGCTACAGTTAAAATTGATAAAGCTGAGACAGATGAAGATTCTATCAAGTTCACAATTGAAAATCTTGAAAAGGATCAGTTAACAAAGCTTACAATTTCTGGTCTTAAAATTAAGACAACAAAGAAATGTAACGCAGGCGACAAAGCTACAATCACAGTATCAAGCAAGA
>URLB01000061.1 GCA_900548595.1 uncultured Eubacteriales bacterium | reverse complement strand
GACATTTTTCCTTTGCGGGCTTATCCCAAGAAACAAAATCACACTCCGGATTATGTTCACATCCGTAATATGTTCTTCCTTTTTTGGATTTCTTTTTCAGTACCTTTCCTCCGCATTTCGGGCAATCAACATCGGCGGACTCGTAATACGGCTTTGCGTTATTACATTCCGGGTATCCTGGACATGCTAAAAATTTCCCGTATCTTCCTACTTTGATAACCATTTTTCGTCCGCATTTTTCACAGACGACATCGCTTTCTTCATCTTTTATTTCTATTTTTTCAAGCTTTTCCATTGCATTATCCAGCTGTTCTTTAAACATAGGATAAAACTCTCTTATTACGTTTTTCCATTCGTCCGAGCCGTCTTCAACACGGTCAAGTTCAGCTTCCATTTCCGCAGTAAATCTTATATTCACTATTTCAGGGAAATAGTTTTTCATAATATCATTGACTATTTCTCCAAGTTCTGTTGAACAAATGGCTTTTTTCTCTTTAGTAACATAGTTTCTTGCTATTATAGTCGCCAATATAGGCGCGTAAGTACTGGGGCGTCCTATTCCGAGTTCTTCCATCGTCTTTATCAGAGACGCGTCCGTATATCTTGCAGGCGGCTGCGTAAAGTGCTGTTCCGGAACTATTTCTTTTGTTTTAAGCACACAGTTTTCCGTCAGCTTCGGGAATTTTATTATATTTTCCGTCTCTTCAACTCTGTTATACACTTCCAAAAATCCTTTAAATTTTACGGCTGAAGCGTTTATTCTGAAAATATATCCTGCCGAATCTATCGAAACTGCCATTGTTTCGTATACCGCAGGCGCCATCTGACTGGAAACAAATCTTTCCCAGATAAGCTTATACAGCTTAAACTGGTCATTTGAAAGAGAAGCTTTCAGGCTGTCGGGAGTTCTCGACGAATACGTCGGTCGTATGGCCTCGTGGGCGTCCTGAGCATTTTTCTTTGTTTTATATACGTTTCTTTCTTTGGGAATATAGTCCTCGCCTATATTTTCTTTTATATATTCCGTTACTTGGCTATATGCTTCATCGGATATTCTTACGGAATCGGTTCTTATATAAGAAACAAGTCCGACCGTTCCTTCTCCCTTTATTTCAACGCCTTCATATAATTGCTGTGCCAACATCATTGTTTTCTGCGCAGTAAAATTAAGATACTTACTTGCCTCCTGCTGCAAAGTACTCGTTGTAAAAGGCGGATACGGTCTTCTTATTTTCTCGTTTCTTTTAACCTCTTTTACGATAAAATCGCTTCCCTCAACGGCTTGAAGAACTCTGTCCGCATCTTCTCTGCTTTTAAGTTCTATTTTCGACTCTCCGTTTCCGTAAAGCTTTGCTTCAAATTCATTTTTTGACGTATCAGTTACAAAAGCGCTTATTGTCCAATATTCTTCCGGAATAAAGCTCCTTATTTCGTCTTCTCTGTCGCATATCATTTTAAGAGCCACGGACTGAACCCTTCCTGCGCTTAAGCGACCCTTTACCTTCTGCCAAAGCAGATTGCTTACAGGGTAACCTACTATCCTGTCAAGAACACGGCGTGCCTGCTGAGCGTTTACCAGGTTCATATCTATGCCCCTTGCGTTTTTTATCGACTTTTCAACCGCGTCCTTTGTTATTTCATTAAATGTGATTCTGTCGGTTTTTTCCTCATCCAGATTAAGCGCTGTCATCAAGTGCCAGCTGATTGCTTCACCCTCTCGGTCAGGGTCAGTTGCCAGATAAATATGGTCTGCGTTTTTCGCTTCTTTTCTTAATGCGCTTAAAAGTTCTCCCTTGCCTCTTATAGTAATATATTTAGGCTCATAGTCGTTTTCTATGTCCACTCCGAGCTGACTTTTGGGCAAGTCCCTTACATGTCCCATTGACGCCATTACAGTATAGTTTTTTCCTAAAAACTTTGTAATTGTGCTGGCTTTTGCGGGAGACTCCACAATAACCAGTTTTTTCTTTGTTTTAGCTGTTTTTTTTGCCGTTTTTTTCGTCGTTTTCTTTTTAGCCTTAACTGTTTTTTTCTCGGCTTCTTTTATAATCTTCTCTTCCGCATTGCCGTTTACTTCATTCTTTGACACTTGCGTACCTCCTAAAATACCAATCTATATCTCTGCCCGGGCATTTTTTGAATAAGTTTTCTTATTTCCAAAATCGTCAGTTCCGTCATAATTTTACTTTTATCAATTCCCGTTTCTTCCCACAGAGTCTCAAAGTCCTTTTCTCCTTCACTGAGGGATTTTATTATTTTTCTTCCCTCTTCGTCAATATCTTCCAAGTCAATATTATTTTTTCGGCAGTCTGCACTTTTTACTTTCTCTATACCGATTTCATTCAAAATATCTTCAAATGATAAAGCCGGATGACATCCGTCCCGAATCAACGCATTCGTTCCCTCGCTGTACTTATTAAATATGCTTCCCGGTACTGCAAGAACTTCTCTTCCGTATTTTAACGCAGCGTCGACCGTAGAAGACGTACCGCTTTTGAACTCTGCTTCAACAACTACCAATGCCCTCGACATCCCCGCTATAATTCGATTTCTTCTTACAAAGTCCGAAGCGTATGTCTGTCGGTAAGGACCGTATTCCGATATAATGCATCCGTCGTTTTTTATTATTTCTTCCATAAGGCTGATATTAGCGGCAGGATAACATCTGTCTATTGACGTTCCCATTACCGCAATGGTTATTCCTTTATGTCTGAGCGCACCTATATGAGAATACGAGTCTATACCGTCTGCAAGACCGCTGACTATGCTGATGCCTCTCTCGGCAAGATCGCCGGAAAGCTTCAAAGCCGCCTGTTTTCCATACTCGGTACATCGTCTCGACCCCACCATGGAAACCAAAACCGCGTTTTTAGCCGGAAGTTTCCCTTTATAATATATTCCCGATGGAATATCGTCAATGCTTTTTAATCCCTCGGGAAAGGCATCGTTATACATCGAAATATATTCCGCTCCTGCTTTACGAAGGTTTTTTACTAAGTAATCCAAACTTACGTCTTTAGCCGATTTCACAATATTTGACGCGTCTTCTTCATTAAGCGCCGCTTTCAGATCCGACTTTTCAGCCTTATATATTTCCTCGGCACGTCCGAAATATTCAATCAACTTATTTATTTTTTTGATTCCTATTCCTTTTATATGACTCAGCCACATAATATAGTAATCGCTTTTCATAATCATTTCACCTTATGGTTTAAAAACAATTTCTTCACATGACCTCTATAATATATTGTTTTTACGCCAAATTCAATACAAATATTTTTTAACATCAAAAGCCACGTATATATTGATAAAAATAATTCTGCTTGATATGATGTATTTATAATGTAATTACGGGGGGAAATTTATATGCTTTCTAAAATCATAAGCGGAGCCGCAGAAGGGATAAACGGTTGTATTATTAATGTCGAAGTTGACATTTCCAATGGTTTTCCAGGCTTCGAAATAGTAGGCCTTCCGGGTTCCGCCGTAAAAGAATCAAAAGAGAGAGTACGTACAGCCATAAAAAATTCCGGATATGAACTGCCTCCGAAACGCATAACAATAAATCTTGCGCCGGCAGACACCAAAAAAGAGGGTCCTGCATTTGACCTCCCCATCGCAGTAGGACTTTTGTCCAATATGGGATTGATTGATAAAAAGTTTATATCCGACTGTATGATTATAGGCGAACTTTCCCTTGACGGAGGAGTAAACCATGTAAACGGAGTCCTTTCGATAGTATACAACGCCTTAAAACATAATATTAAAAAATGTATAGTACCTATTTCAAACGCCGATGAAGCTTGTCTCATCGACGGTATGGAAGTGTACCCCATCGAAAATATAAAACAGCTTATAGGCAATAATACTCTGAGTAAGTATACCTCCGATATAAATACTATACTAAACGTTTCTTCTACTGACAGTCAACCGGATTTTTCCGATGTAAAAGGACAGGAGTATGTAAAAAGAGCAATGGAAATTGCGGCGGCAGGATATCACAATATACTTCTGACAGGCCATCCGGGAAGCGGAAAAACGATGATGGCAAAAAGGCTTCCGTCAATACTTCCGGATTTAACATTTGAAGAAAGCATAGAAATAACAAAAATATACAGCGTAGCAGGCCTTTTGAAAGAAGGTCAGCCTCTTATTACGAACAGACCGTTTCGTTCTCCTCATCACACAATATCGGCGACTGCCCTTACGGGAGGAAGCCGTATTCCAAAGCCCGGAGAAATAAGCCTTTCTCATTACGGAGTACTTTTTCTTGACGAACTTCCCGAATTTAAACGCAGCGTCCTTGAGGCTCTACGTCAGCCTATGGAAGACGGTCAAGTAACAATATCAAGAGTAAACGCCTCCGTTGTCTATCCGTCGAAATTCATGCTTGCAGCCGCAATGAACCCATGTCCATGCGGGTACCTGGGCGATAGCAGATGTCATTGTACAGCAAGCGAAATAGCCGCATACAGAAAACGTATATCGGGGCCTCTTCTGGATCGTATAGACATATATGCCGATACTCCCGACGTTACATATAACGATCTTAACAGTAAAGAAAAATCGGAAAGCTCCGCCGAGATTAAAAAGCGTGTATCTGCGGCAAGGGACATACAGCTGACAAGATATAAAAACGAAGGAGTATATTTTAATTCACAGCTGTCGTCGGCTCAGACGGACAAATTCTGTGTACTTGATAAAGAAGCCTCTGCCCTTGCAGAAACCGCTTTCGACAGCCTTTCTTTAAGCGCAAGGTCATACCATAAAATACTGAAAGTCGCAAGAACCATAGCCGATTTGGAAAACAGTGAAATCATAAAAGCTCACCATATCGCGGAAGCTATGCAGTACAGGATGTTAAAAAACGATTGATATGTTTATCCGAAGTCCGTCTCCGCTTTAATCAAAAAAATTACCTTTCCGTATGCAATAAAGCTGTTCATGCCGTATTGCAAAAAGGAAAGGTAATTTTTTTGTAATATACGATTTAAATATTTTCAGTGCTTTATAAACTTATTATGTATTGCTCTTACTGCCCTTTCTTCATCATTTTTATCTATGAGAAGGCTTATTTTTATTTCAGATGTAGTAATCATCTCTATATTTATATTTTCCTCATAAATAGCTTCCAGTAGAGATGACACAACGCCCGGGTTTGTCTCCAGTCCGGCGCCTATAACCGATACCTTTGACAGCCTGTCGTTTGTTTCTATCTTTCCCTTTACCGAACCTTTTATAGTTTCTACAGCGGCTTTCATGTCTCTTTTAGCAACTGTAAACGATATTTCACCCGTACCGGAACATAAAATTATATCAACGCTTATGCCTTTTTTAGCAAGCAGAGAAAATACGCCGTTTGCCGCTCCCGGTATATTGTCCATTTCCGTAATGGAAATAAGAGCCGTATTTTTATCAGATGCAATTCCGCTTACCACACGATGTCCGCCTTCCGCACAAACACTTGTTCCTTCGTTTTTAGAAAAGCTTGAGCGAACAGTGAGTGGCACATTGTACCTTTTTGCAAGTTCAACAGACCTGTTATGCAGCACTTTAGCTCCCATTGTCGTATAATCGAGCATTTCTTCATAGCTTATTGATTTCAGCTTAACTGCGTCTTTGACTACTCTCGGGTCGGCTGTAAAAACCCCGTCGACATCCGTGTATATTTCGCATTTGTCCGCTTCCAAAGCCGCCGCAAGAGCAACAGCAGTCGTATCCGAACCGCCTCTTCCTAACGTAGTAATATCGCCGTTTTTATTTATCCCCTGGAATCCTGCGGCAATAACCACATTTCCTTTTTCCAGTTCCTCTTTTATTCGTTCGGAACATACGGCCTCTATTTTAGCATTTCCGTAATTTTCCGTCGTAACAACCCCCAGCTGCCATGCGTTAAGACTTATTGCCGGAATATTCATGGCGTTAAGAGTAATCGCCATAAGAGCCGCCGATAATTGTTCTCCCGTTGATAAAATCATATCAAGTTCTCTTTCCGACGCTTCGGGATTCATATCGGAAGCATATTTCAAAAGCTCGTCTGTTGTGTTTCCCTGTGCCGAAACGACAACAACCACTTTATTGCCCTCGCGGAAACTTTCGGCTATTCTTGACGCCGCATTTTGCACAGCGGCTTTATCGGCTACCGAAGAACCGCCGTATTTTTGTACAATCAGCAATTAAACCCCTCCAGAAATTATATAATTTCAACGACCGCTCCCACTTTATCAGGCTTAAGCAGTTTAAGTTCCCAATTATCGGGAAGTCTGCCGAGAACGGATTTCATATTTTTTTCAAAATCATCGGCGTTGTCATCTGTTATAACAGCCATAAGCGTAGGACCGGCTCCGCTGAGATATTCTGCCTTTGAACCGCTTTCCCTTGCAGTTTTAAATATTTCGTCATATCCTCTTATAAGTTTTTTTCTGTAAGGCTGATGTATTGCGTCATCCATTGCGATACGAAGATTATCGAGATTGCCCGTCATAACGGACGCAATTAAAAGACCTGTTCTTGACGCATTGAATACTGCTTGGCTTCTTGTGTAGCTGTCAGGCAAAACGGACCTTGATTCCGATGTTGATAAGGCAAAATTGGGAATCATAACGGCAAATAAAAGATTTTCCGGAACATCAAGTTTTATACATCTCATGCCTTCATCGCAAACTGCGCTTATTATCATGTCGCCCATAAGAGCCGGATTAGAGTTATCCGGATGTCCCTCAAGTCCAGCCGCCATTTGCGCAAGATAATCAATCGAATAATTTTTCTCGCTTAAAGCATTCGCCGCAAGAAGACCTCCGACAATGCATGCCGCAGAACTTCCCAGACCCCTTGTCATAGGTATTTCATCTTTCTGAATAAGCTTTATACCGGGCATATTAAGCCCCTCATGTTCATAAAATCCTTTAATGGTGCTGTATATTAAATTTTTGTCGTCAGTCGGTATTATTCTTTCGTTTTTAGATACGATTTCAATTCCGCTGTCTATTTCTTCTACCCACAGTTCGTTATACAACTGAAGCGCTATTCCAATACAGTCAAATCCCGGTCCCATATTGGCGGACGTTGCAGGCACTTTAATATGTATCATATTTAATTCCTCCGTATTTTTATTTTATTCCCGAGCAATTATATTAAGCGCTCTTATTCCGTCAATAGCGCTTATTTTATCGACAAATTCACCCAGTTCCGTCGTAATTCCCTGGGTCTCGATAGTTATAGTTACGTTTGCTATACCGTTTATCGGAATAGTCTGATTTATCGTCAGTATATTTGCACCCGACATTGCGATTGAATTGAGTACAGCCGAAAGTAAGCCGGCTCTGTTGTCCATATTCATAGACAAAGTAACGTTTTTTCCTCTGGAATGTTCATAGAGCGGAAAAATAGCGTCTCTGTATTTATAAAAAGCGCTCCTGCTTATCCCTACTTTATTTACCGCTTCCTGAACTGTTTTTTCCCTTCCGCTTTCAAGAAGATTTTTAACCTCCATTACTTTGATAAATACTTCCGGAAGAGCATTTTTGTCAATTATATAAAAATTTTTAGTTTCCTTCATATGGCTTCTCCTGTTCATATATAATAAACATTTGTATTCAATACAAGGAATATATCACAATGGCGGTTATTTGGCAAGACTCAGTAAATGAACTCTTTCAGAGACATTATATATCTGTCGGATTTTGCTCTTATTTCCAGCTCCTTTGCGGCAGAATATTCGTCATACACACCAATAACCTCTGCGCCGGACTTTTTAGCTCCGTCAACGGCATTTGGAACATCTTCAAAAATATAGCATTCCTCAGTTAAAAGCCCCATATCGGACGCCGCTTTATAATATACATCCGGATACGATTTATTTTTTCCGACATCATCACAGTACGCAAATGCCGTGAACAAATCAAATACTCCGTTACTCTTTAATACCGCAAATGTCATCTCTTCTGTATTAGATGTTGCTATAGCCAGTTTAAGTCCGTCATTTTTCATGTGCGTTAATAACTCTTTTGCCCCATCTTTCAGTTTTATAGTATTTTTATAATCATTCAAAACTATTTCATACAGTTCTTGTGCTATTTCTTCAGCTGTTTTTCTGAGTTTAAATCTTTCGGTAATATATTCCGCGCCCTGCATAAAAGAACATGACGTAACCCTATTCCAATATTCTTCATCAGGTTTAAAGCCGTATCTTTCCGCAAGTATATAATCGGCGTTTTCCCAGACCTTCATAGAATTTACAAGAGTTCCGTCCAAATCAAATATAGCGCCTTTTTTCATAATCTTAAATCCTTTCATAAGCATATAAGTTGTAAAACCGCATATAGATTATACATTTTTTCATTTATATAGGCAATTAAAAAGTTAATTTTGCCGTTTGCAATTAAAACCTATATTTCAAATATAAAAAATATCTGATATAATGATGTATAATAAAATTTAAGGGAGAAAATACTATGGAGTCGGAAATGCAAAAAATATTCGACCGTTTTTCAACGGATTTTAACTCTATATTTATGTATATGTCCGGAAAACAGAAGAAAGAAATAGCCTACCTGTCTCCGACATTATTTATACGCTGGTACTACAGCGCTCTTTTTTCCGAAACAATATTATCTCCGTCTGCAATAGTTGAAAGCCAGGATAGTTTTTTACAAAAAGACAGAGGTTTTTACGGTTTCTGCGTACATTTTGATAATGTCAGCGGAGAAAGAGTAAATTTCACATTTAAAAAAGAATTTTATTCTTTAGATGATCACCCGATTTATAAGGATATTGATGTCTTTATGGATTATATGAATCCTGCATTATATTTAAGCGATAAGTTTGTATTAAAGGAAAAAGACATACATAATCTTCAGAAACAATTATCCGTTTCGGACAGATATTATGTAAATTATATTTTCAACCTTGTGGGAAAGCTCGGTTTATACAAATCCATTCCTTCTCTAACAGAACCCTGTATATGTTCGGATACAAGTTGCGGATTCTTTTCTTTATCTTCGCATGAGAAATTCAAGCACATATATAACTCTTCACTTAATATATGTGCCGAAATGTTAAATAAGGAACTTCCGTATGATCTTAATCCAATAGATTCCCCAACATTGGAATCATTTTTAAGAACTCCGATATCAATAGACGATATGTTTGTTTCTCTATATGACAATGTCGGAATAGATATCCGTGACATATGGAAAAAGGCTGACAATTCAACATTAGATGGAGTGGATTCCTCAATACTGTCATCTCTTCTTTATATGGGTATATTGACTGACAGAGCTTTCATTTATATTTTCGGTCATTATCTTCGTTTAATACGACCGCTATACTCATATAAAATAAATTTTAAGGAAATAATAAATTCTTTATTTACATCAATAGCTATCGGCGGTGAACAAGAACTGGAATTGTTTGTCCCATGCACGAGCTATACGCTTACTCCATTGGGAAAACTATTCTTTAACGGTACATCCGCAAACAAGATTTCTCCGATTCCGATTGATAAGATTCTTTTATCATTGAACGCCGAAAATCATCTGAATTTACTCGATATAGACAATTCGGAAAACAGTACTAATAGGATCTATACAATTAAAGCCTGTTACGCAAACAATAAACGCCTGTGGAAAATTATAGAGATTGAAAGTAATATTCCTGTTGAGCTTGCAGCCAATTATATTCTTACTATGTTTTTGCTCCCTGTAAACAAAAAGTATATAATAAAAAGTAAGAGTAAAAATAAAAAGGAAATTATTTATGTTCCGTTTAAATGTAAAGAGGACTTTGTATTACCATTTTCCGACCTACTTAATAACGATAATAATTTGATTACTTTCATTACCGATAGAGAGCACAGGATTGAACTAAAATTATCGGACGAACACGACTTTATCGACAAAATCGTATATCCAAGAATATTAAGTCAAAGCAAAGAACTGACAGAATATGAACATAATTTATTTTTATGATTAACATACGAAAAGAGGAACAAAAATGGAAACACTTATGCATATGCACGGGGGAGATCTTGACTCTATTGAAAGGGAATACGGCATACCGAAAAATGAAATTTCTGATTTCAGCGGAAATATTAACCCATTTGGATTTCCGAAAAAAGCCGCAGAAAAATTAGCTCAAAATATTTCAATAGTCTGCAACTATCCTGATAAAAACTACATAGCGCTAAAAAACAGTATAAGTTTATATACGGGTGCAAAACCAGAAAATATAGTAGTCGGAAACGGTTCTACAGAGCTTATTTCAACATTCATTAAATCCGTGTGTGCTAAAAAGACGATTATAATGGGGCCTGCCTATTCAGAATATGAGAATGCTGTAAAACTTGCAGGCAGCGATTTTGAATATTTTGAATTGCGTGAAGATGAAAATTTTGTACCGAATATCGACAGACTTATTTCCGTACTTAAAGATGAAGTCGGTCTGTTTATAGCCTGCAATCCAAACAATCCGACGGGAACAGCAATAGCCATAACCGATATGAGAAAACTGCTTACACATTGTAAGAAAAACAATATAAGCGTAATGATTGATGAAACCTATATAGAATTCAGTAATAATCTTGAAGAAATCTGTTCAATCCCACTTGTTGATGAGTTTGACAATATATTTGTTATAAGAGGCACTTCAAAATTTTTTGCAGCTCCCGGCTTGAGACTCGGATACGGAATTACATCCAGCGCCGAATTTCATAAGCTGCTCGCTGAAAATCAAGATCCATGGTCTGTAAATATATTGGCGGCATACGCAGGAGAGCTTATATTCAGTGATATCGATTTTATTAAGGAGACCAAACATTTAATATCATCTGAAAGACAAAAAATTTATGATGAACTACTTACTTGGAAAAATATAAAAGTTTACAAGTCTTCATCAAACTTTTTGTTAGCAAAACTTCTTACCGATAAAATAACAGCTGCGGAAATATTTGACCAAATGGTAAGAAAGAAAATGGTAATTAGAGATGCCGCCTCATTTACTTATCTAAATGAAAAATATATTAGATTTTGTATATTAAGTCCCGAAGAAAATAACAGACTCCTTTCGGAATTAAAAAATATAATAGAATAAGTATAAATGCCGTTGATTGTTTATTTCAACGGCATTTATATTTTATATCATTATTATCTACTTTTATACATACTCTAAACAATCTATTAATTTAGGCTGCTTTGCTTAATATTTTCAATAGGCTATACATTATACAATTAAAATTTTATGGTTGGCTTAAAGATATATATGGTTTTTGAGCATAAAAAAAGCACGCCTTTGCGTACTGATTTTAAAAAAATCGGGGTGACAAGACTTGAACTTGCGACCTCCTGGTCCCTAACCAGGCGCGCTAACCAAACTACGCTACACCCCGATAATAAACATATGCAGTTGAGGGGACTTGAACCCCTACCCAGTTTACCCGGACTAGATCCTTAGTCTAGCGCGTATGCCAATTCCGCCACAACTGCTTAGACCGCATAAACTAAAATATCCCGCTCCGCTATTATAGTGAGCGGGTATTTAATAAACTAGGCTGGCAGGATTCGAACCTGCGCATGATGGAGTCAGAATCCATTGCCTTACCACTTGGCGACAGCCCATCATTACGGTTAATATTTTATGAATCCTGGGCTGAGTGGATTTGAACCACCGAGTGCAGGAGTCAAAGTCCTGTGCCTTAACCGCTTGGCGACAGCCCATCATATGATAGGAAAAGCGCGAAACGAGATTCGAACTCGCGGCCCTCGCCTTGGCAAGGCGATGCTC
>URLB01000060.1 GCA_900548595.1 uncultured Eubacteriales bacterium | reverse complement strand
CCATCAGCAAAAATGCTTTGAAACCTGCTGTTTTCCTCGGCAGAAATGAATTCTGGCTGCGGATTCCACTCGGGAAACGGAGCTGTTTCCCGAACCCTTCCGCTATTCAAAAATCTATTTGTCTACAATTTGCGGCTTTTTTTAATTAAGAACGCCGCAAATTTATCAATAGTTTGTTCCTGTGCTGCTTGAAGAAGCCATACCGTTATTCAACTCTTCGGCTCTTGTGGTCCCGACTCCGTTTACACCGCTCATATCGGGATCTATATAGTCCATGCCATTGTATTCTTTCGTGTTTTTCAATCTTCCGTCGGTATCGTTAAGTTCGTTGCCGAATGTCGGGTCAAATCCATTGTTATCGTTTGAATTTGTTCCGTCCAACATATTTTCTACTTTTTCTCCGCCTTTTTTCATTGTATCATCGATTTTTCTTGCAGTACTGTCTGTTTTTGAAGAGCATCCGGTCATCAAAAACGCCGTAGCAAGAAAAACCGCAAATAAATATTTAACGCTCATTTTTTATACCTCCTTAAAATATTAAACTGCTTTATTATTTTTAACGTCGGCAATAAAAAAATACTGCACCAAAATTGGCACAGTATGAAAAAATTTCTTAATTATTTTTTTATTCTTCGCTCAGTTCTTCCTCTGTTACTTTTCCTTTTGCCGCAAAATATTTTTTTACCATAAAGTCGGGATAGTAGCTTCTTTTTGCCTTTCTCATTCCCTCAACACCCATATCTTCCTCACGGTTTATATATTGAACATCGGCACATTCATGAAGTACGTACTGCTGGTTTATCATAGGAAAAAGTCCGTTTATTTCACTATCTGCCTTCTCTATATGGATCAGCTGCATATCGTCGTTAAGTCTTTCACCGACTGTAAACGCCTTTATTTTTCCGCCCAAAAGTATTGCTCCTCCCGTCAGACCCAACTCTTCCATATTAGTAAGCGCCAGTACAACAGAACGTCTTTCGTTTGCAAACTCATCCTCCGAAAGATCCTTACTTTCTTTCCATCCGTCATATACAGCTATACAATCTTCATACATGGACGGAACCAGTTTTTTGTACTCCCAATCGGGATTTTCCTGCATAAACTTATTTATGTGGTTTCTCTTCCCGTGAAGTTTTTTACCCTTAAGGGTAGCCAGTTTTTCTCTGGAATAAACGTAGTCCCAAGCTATCTCGGCAGGCTCTATATCAAGCTCCGGGCATGATTTTTCGATTATTTCTTTAAAAGGTTCCCATATATTTCTTATTACCGGAACAATGTTTTTGTTTTCCAAATATTCAAATGCTCTAAATACAAGTTCTCTGTAATCATGTTTAGATCCTTTTTTAGGTATCGGCGGCCAAAAGAACTCCGGAAAGCTCTTAAAATTAAGCTTTATATAAAGTACGTCGTCGTCTATAACATACTGCATTTTCCCGTCTGCGCCCCATATAAACAGATTGGCAAAAGACAAGTCCGAACAGCCTATATTCCACGGTTTTGTATAACTTTCTATTAATTTTTTATCTTTCAGTTCAAAGTTTTTAAACCCCGTAAGGAGTTTTTTTCTGTCCAAAACCTGACAGCAAAATTGTGAATCCATTAAATACCTCCGTATCAGCCGACTCGGATTATTTTTTACTCCAAATAGTTGATAATTTACAGAGTACATCTCCGTTATCATTTTCCATTGAAGTTATTATTTCCTTTAATCCGTTTTCGTCGTCTCTCAAATATGTTTTTATCGTTACCGCTTCTCCAGCGCGGCATTCCTTCCTGTAGAGAACCCTTATTTCCTCCGCTTTATAATTTGTGTAAACATCATCGGGAACATCGTCAACAGCCCACTCCACATACCTTGCGTTATTTGTATGGCCATTTGTATCAGTTTCGCTTCTTCTTACCGTAATTTTTCTTTCAGATATTATATTCTCTTCCTTTTCTTTAGGCAAGTTAAATTTTCCGGGGTTAAAAGGTTCCTCCCTATCATAGCAGTATGCTTCCATCATTTCAAGCGGACATCTTATAGGGTGCCTCGTTTCCAAATCAAGAAACGCCCATCTTGATACTGCCTCGGCAGCCGTTGTTCCGTCCTCATATTCCATCGTAAAATACCTTGTAGCTTGTAAGGAGCATCCGGGTTTCGCCCATGTGGAAATCTTCAGCTTATCAGCAAATCCGGGATATTCTTTCATTTTTATTACCCAGTTAAGCACTACCCAGCCTCTGCGAGCCGCCAACAGCCTGTCTAATTTATACTCCGTGTGTTCGGAATGGTCTACGGCGGCTTCCATAAAATATTTAACAATATTCTGGATACTGATTTTTGCATTCATATCCGTATCATATAAGCTTATTTCGATATTTTGTGTAAACGGTTCATTCATAATTTATCCTCCTGTATATCAAAGCATAGGTGATATGAGTCTTGAAATGGATTCTTTGACACGGAACCATGCCGTACGCTTATCATACCATTCTTTTGTTATCTCCGTACATTTTTCTATGTCTTTCATAAACTGTTCTTCATGTTCTTTAGTAATATCTCTGTCATAAATAAAAGCATTTGTCTCAAAGTTCAGGTCAAAACTTCTTATGTCCATATTTGCCGTGCCTACAGATGTTACAAATCCGTCAATATATACCGTTTTGCTGTGTATAAACCCATCGTTATACTGATAACACTTTACCCCCGCTTCCAAAAGTTCTCCCAAATATGACATGCTCGCCCAGTATACAAACGGATGATCCGGGTTTGCCGGAATTATTATCCTTACGTCTATACCGGAAAGCGCCGCTATTTTCAAAGCCCCGAATATGCCGTCGTCGGGAACAAAATACGGGGTTGTAATATAAATATTTCTTTCCGCCTCGTTTATCATTTTAAAATATCCGTTGCGTATATTCTGAAATTTTGTGTCGGGGCCGCTGGAAACTATCTGCATTCTCATATTGCCGTCGGAGTCCTTTTGCTCCGGGAAATATTTATCCGATAAAACAATTTCGTTATCGGAAACAAAATTCCAATCCATTATAAATCTCAGCTGAAGCTGATCCACGGCGTCCCCTTCTATCCGAAGATGCGTATCTCTCCAGTTTCCGTATCGGCTTACCTTTCCGAGATACTCGTCGCCTATATTAAGACCGCCTACATAGCCTATTTTACCGTCAATAACAGCTATCTTTCTATGGTCGCGATAATTCAGCCTAACTATAAACGGCGGAAGGAATATTCCTATCTTTCCTCCGTTATCGGTAAGTTTTTTGAAAAAGCTTCCTTTAAGATACTGATTTCCTATGCCGTCATAAAGAAGTCTTACCTCTACCCCTTCTTTAGCTTTTTTTGCCAGTTCGTCTATTATAGTCCTTCCGAGATCGTCGTCTCTCAGTATATAATATTCCATATGGATAAACTCTTTGGCGTTTCGTATATCTTCAATCAGATCCTTAAACTTTATATTTCCGTCAAAATATGATTTAACACTGTTGTCATAGGTTATACAGTTTCCCGAATTTATATGAAGATAGGCAAGGTCGTTCATGTGCTTACTGCCTATTATATCTATCCTTTCCTCAATGGCTCTTTTCTGCGCTTTAAGCATAACGCTGTACTTGTCCATCTCGTTAAGATATCCATAGTATGTAACATCGTCGTTCTCGGCCTTGTTTTTAAACATTTCTTCTTTTTTTCCTTCTCTTCCGAAAATGAGATAACAAAAGAACCCGAGTATCGGAACAAATAAAATTACCATTAGCCATGCCCATGTGCTTGCAGGATTTCTGTGTTCAAAAAAAACCGTAAGTCCGGCAAGTACAACGTTGGCTATAAATACTATAACAATTATCGTGCTTATTATGTTTACTACAGACACAAATCTTCCTCCCAGCATTACATGTTGCAAACTGTTTAAAAATATATTATACTATAGTTCTGCTGATTTTTGCAAAAATATTCATTAAAAACGATATTAAAAATTTTTAATTTTATTTTTGTATTTGCTATTTCCTTAACCAAAAATAAATGGTAGAATAGAGAATATGCTGATGTTCGGCGAAGGAATAAATTGGAGGAGTGGATTTCAAGTGAGCGCAAGCGACATATTTATTATTGTTATCGTAGTATTGGCAATAATTATGTTCTTTGTTTACAGGGCAAGTACCAAAAACTATAAAAGAAGCATAGAAGCCGATGACTTCATAAAGGCAAACAAACAGGTTGTCTCTATATATGTTATTGATAAGAAGTTTGACAAGCCTACGGAAAAAGATTTCAATAAACAGATTTTCGAACAGCTTAATGGCTCGGCAAAAAGACGTAAAATGTGTATGGTAAAGGCAAAAGTCGGCCCGCAGATAGTTACCCTTATAACCGAGAAAAACGTATACGATGTTATCGTACCTAAAAAAACCGTTAAGGTTGAACTGAGCGGTCTTTATCTTGTAAATGTTGTAGGCGTAAACCTTCAGGACAAGAAAAAGAAAACTTGGAGAGAAAGAGCTATGCTCTTCATTAAATCAGACCCTAAAAAGGAAGCTGAAAAAATCGCAAAGAAATAATAAAAAATCCTGCTGTTTAAATTAAAACGGCAGGACTTTTTTGTATTACTTACTTTTTTCAAGAAGTTCCAACGCCTTTTCCCTAAGCCCGTCGGGAATTTCATAATATGGCTCTCCATGCGGTTCTCCGACATACTCGCATATATTTCCGTAGTCAACATCATCATACATTCCCAATATCGTTCCGTCTCCGAAGTCTATCCAAATCGAATTCATTCCCTCATACAACTCTTCCGCTTTTTTATACTCCGATATATCTCCCGCCAATTCCGATATTTCTTTTATTTCCATTTTCTCGGTTATAGTAATCGGTTCATAATTTTCTTCGGACATTACTTCATATCCGTATATTTTTATTTCATCAACAGAAGTCTGTTCGTTTTCCGCAGAACATCCGCATAGCAATGCGTACAAAAATACAATGGACAAAAACCTTTTCACAAAATCACCTCAGTATTTTTCCTATTGCTTCCAAAAGCGGAATCTTATTATCAAAAGCATAAAATGCCGCCTCGTTGCGCAAGGCAAACTCCTTCATCTCAGCCTGAAATGATTTTAATGCGTCCTCATATCTTTTTAATACTTCCGGCGTCATTTCAAGTTCTCTATTACTGTTTGTTTCGCAGTCTATCAGCCTTACATTTCCTCGCTCCTGCGGAACAACCTCTCTGCTGTCAAGTATCTGTACCATATTTACAGTCTGTTTTTTACTCCTCAGCATTTTGACTGCATAATCGTATCCGTCGGCAGAAAAGAAATCGGAAACTATTACCGCTATCCCTTCTCCTAGTCTTTCGCCTACCAAACTCTTTACCGATTCGTTCAGTTCGGTTTTTCCTCCCTCGCACTCCTTTTCCAGAAAAGTAACCGCCTTAGGAAACGCTTTCTTTGAGGAAAGTCCCGTACATTTTTCTATTTTTCCGTTATCAGCCGTAAAAATATTAACCAAATCGGAATTATTAAGTGCGATATATGCCATAGAGGCTGCCGTTGCTGCCGCATAATCCCATTTTTCTTTATAAAAACGCATTGAAGCGCTGCCGTCAATAATTATATTCAATACGGCTTGCCGTTCTTCATTGAAAAGTTTTGTATACAGTCTTCCGAATCTGGCATATCCGTTCCAGTCTACGCGTCTCAAATCATCTCCCGGCGTGTACTCCCTAAAATCCGAAAATTCCAATGAAGAGCCTTTTGCCGAAGACTTTCTTGCGCCTGCCGACGAAGCCGATGACAGCCTTTTTCTTATTGAAATGTCCAAAAGTTCCAATCTTGACAAATATTCGTTTGTTAATAAATCTCTGAGCATAATCAGGCTTCCTCTTTCAGCAGTTCGCTTATAATATCCTCAACATTGACTCCGTCCGAAAGCGCCTCAAAATTAAGGAATATCCTATGTCTTAAAACATCGTATGCCACATCTTTTATGTCGTCGTACGCTACGTTAAATCTTCCTTTTGAAAGAGCGTTTATTCTTGCCGTTCTTATTATCGCCTGCGCCCCTCTCGGACTTGAACCGTAACGTACGTATTTTTTAACCGCTTCCGGGCTTTTATCTATTTCGGGGTGGCTTTTTATAATGACGTCCATCGCATACCTTGCTACGGCGTCGGCAACTGGAACCTCAACTGCAATATCTCTCATTTCTTTTATTTTATCACCGTTAAAAAGCTTCTGAGACTTCGCTCCTCCCTTTCCCGTAGTTATATTTACAATTTCCATAAGTTCGCTTTCCGATGGGAATTTTACATCCAATTTAAATATAAATCGGTCAAGCTGTGCCTCCGGAAGCGGATACGTTCCTTCAAGTTCCAGCGGATTCTGGGTAGCGAGTACAAAAAACGGATCCGGCAGGGAAAATGTTGTATTTCCTGCCGTAACGGTTTTCTCCTGCATAGCTTCCAGCAATGCCGAATGTGTTTTAGGCGTAGCTCTGTTTATTTCGTCTGCAAGAACTATATTGGCAAAAACAGGCCCTTTTTTAAACTCCACTCTTCCGCTTTCGGCATCCATCATGTTTGTTCCCGTAACGTCCGCCGGCATAAGGTCGGGTGTAAACTGTATTCTGGAAAAGCTTAAATCCATTACCCTTGCCACAGTCTTTACAAGCTGAGTCTTTCCCGTTCCCGGAAGTCCTTCAAGCAATACGTTTCCGTCCGCTATCATAGATATTATTATTTTATGTATTATGTCTTTTTGTCCTATTATGTCCTTTGATATTTCGTCTTCTATTTTTTTAAAGTCCGCCGCAAAATTTTTTATAGCGTTCTCATCAGCCATTGTTTTCTCCCCCTGTCTTTTTAACCTTCACGTTTCGGAAGTATTCTTTTTTTCAGTATAAAGTTCTTACTCGTCCACAGTCAATCGGATTAAGATTTATTTAAGAAATCAGTCAAAAAAACTAATGATATTCCTATGGTAAAAGCCTTATATGTATGCTAGAATATTTCCAAGATAGGAGGCGGGTTATTTTGCGCAGACCCAAATTTGATAAAAAATACTTTAAAATAGCGTCATACAGCTTTGCTGTCTTGGCTCTATGCATACTTTTAAACAGATTCCTTGACAATATAGGAGGCTTTTTCGGTACGGTAGGTTCTCTTCTGATGGCTGTCAAAGGTATTTTGATAACATTTATATATGGCTTCTTTATAGCCTTTTTCTTTACGCCGCTGGTTAATTTCTTGGAAAAGTTTATCGGCACGTATGTTAAACGTCTTCGCGAAAGGCCGAAGCTTCTCAGGAATATTACAATATTCATAACCTATGCCATATTCATAGGATGCTTCGCATGGCTTATGATTTATATGATACCGACCGTGGCGCAAAGCTTCAGAGCTCTTATAAGCGCCCTTCCCGAAAGCATGGCAAGCCTTATGGAAACGCTGCCGGAAACGCTTTCAAAACTCGGTCCGGGTGTACAGGATACCGTAGTCAATACAATAATCGCACTTATAGAGCCTATTCAGGAAAAAATAAACGACCTGCCTAATCTTATAGGCACTTTCTTTAACGGACAAAACTTTATAGAATTTGTAAGCAGTACTGTAAACGTAGTAAAGGTAGTCGTAAACTTTATAATCGGTATAATAATAAGCTTTTACATGCTCTCAACAAAAGAAGAACTTGCTGCCGGCTGCAAAAAGCTCTGTCTTGCCGTTTTTGAAGAAGGAAAGGCAGAAAGATTTATACGTAATATGCAGCGTGTAAATGAGATATTCCAGAACTTTGTACTCGGTAAACTTCTGGACGCCATAGCGTTGGGCGTAATGTGTTTTATCGGCGCATTGGTTTTAAGAATACCATATGCCCTTGTAATAAGCGTTATCATAGGCGTTTCAAATATGATACCGTATGTCGGACCTTTTATAGGTACTATACCGTCGGTTTTCATCGTTCTTTTGCTTGATCCTATGAAAGCATTGTGGCTTCTTATATATATACTTATTATACAGCAAGTCGACAATTATGTTTTATGCCCCAAACTTTTGGGGGATACGACAGGTCTTACTCCATTGGAAGTTCTTTTTGCCATTGCCGTAGGCGCATATTTCGGCGGAGCTTTCGGTATGTTTTTCGGAGTTCCCGTTGTGGCTTCGTTTAAACTGTTTATATCAGAGGCTGTAAACAGAAAATTCCGTGAAAAATATCCGCATGGTTCAACGGAATTTCCAAAGGATGATGACGCAATATGGGATTATACCGATGAGGACTTTGTCGAAGATATTCCCGACGATTAAATAATAAAACGGAATTTAATTTCCTTAAGGAGTTTTTCGGTTTGACAAGAACATCTAAAACATATTCGTTTTTTCTTATATATATTGTAATTAATATAGCAAGTTCATTTTTACTGGTGTCCGTGCTTGATTATTCGAGCATGGACCCAATGATATACAGTATTATCGGACAGCTGGCAATGTTTCTGCCGTTAATTTTGATTGGGCCAAAAATGTTTTACGAAAATCCTAAAACTACTTTTTCCATATACAAAATAAGCGTCGGGGACGTAATAGCCGCCATAGCTCTTACCTTTGCCATCGGCCCTATTACAAGCTTGCTTTCTCTTATAACATCGATATTTTTTCCGAATGTTGTTTCAACCGATTTGGCAACGGCATATCAGTCTCCGTTTATATACAGCGTTATTTCAATCTGCATTATTCCCGCTGTATGCGAAGAGCTGATATTCAGAGGAGTGGTTTTTTCCGGTTTTAAAAATCTCAGCCTGAAAAAAGCCTGCATATTGGGCGGTATTATATTTTCCATCGCTCACTTCGATCCTCAGCAAAGCTTATATACATTTGCCGTAGGGGTGCTCTTCTGTTATATTGTATATAGAACAAAATCGGTTTTTCCCGGTATGATATCGCATTTCTGCCTTAACTTTTCGCAGCTGATGTTTTCAAGAATAAGCTTCTCACTGACGGCGGCAGATACGGCGGCAGGTGAAATTGTTATGACAGACGCTTTGATGGCGCAGTATGTGCTCCAGTACTTATTCTTATCGGTTTTCTCCATACCGATAATTTTGTACCTTGTATCTCTTATGGGAAGAAAATACGGCAGAGGAAAACCGTTATTTGCAAAGCTTCTTATGCCTAAAAAAGAGTTTGTAATAGAGGACGAATCTGTTTTTGATTACGCTCCGCAGCAACAGTATGAAGAAAAATTTTTCAATTGGCAGTTGATTTTAATACTAATTTTATATATATTGTTTATATTATTACTGTAAACTTCGACATTCATAATAAGACAGTAGCCCGGCGGCTATTGTCTTTTGTCTTATATCAGACAAAAACATGAATCTGTTTTTAACTCATTATCATCATTTTTGACTTTAAATCAACAAATAATTATATAACGTCTATTTCAGGAGGATTATTATGACTAAATTTGAGCTGACATGCTGCTCTACAGCCGACATGTCAAGGGAATATTTTGAGAAAAGGAATATACCGTTTGTTTGTTTTCATTTCCGAATGGACGGCGTGGATTATCCTGACGATATGGGTATATCAATGCCTATTGATGAGTTTTATAAGAGAATAGAAAACGGTGCGCTTCCTACGACCGCCCAAGTAAATATTGCCGAATATTCGGAATTTTTCAGACCTATACTGGAGAGCGGCAAGGATATAGTTCATCTTACTCTTTCATCCGGAATTTCAGGCTCATATAATTCCTGCATGATAGCAGCCGAGGAGTTAAAGGCGGAATTTCCCGACAGAAAAATAATTATTATAGACTCTCTGGCAGCCTCATCAGGATACGGTCTTCTCGTTGATTTTGCGGCAGATTTAAGAGACAGCAGTCTTTCCTGTGAAGAAGCCGCAAAAATAATAGAGTCCAAAAAAAATAATCTTCATCATTGGTTTTTCTCTACCGACCTCACATCCTACTACAGAGGTGGAAGAATATCAAAAACATCAATGGTAATGGGAAATCTTCTTAATATATGTCCTCTTCTTAACGTAAACAACGAAGGAAAACTGATTCCCAGGAAAAAAATAAGAGGAAAGAAAAAAGTTATAGATGAAATTGTAAAATGCATGGAAGAACACGCAGACAACGGAATTAACTATAACGGAAAATGTTTTATTTCACAGTCCGCATGCCTTGAGGACGCAAAAAAAGTTTCGGCTCTTGTAGAAGAAAAGTTTAAAAACCTCAACGGAAATGTTGTAATAAACAACATCGGTACTGTTATCGGTTCACATACTGGTCCGGGAACAGTCGCGTTATTTTTCTGGGGAGACGAACGTACTGAATAATATATACGCACGGAAAATATTAAATATTTTCCGTGCTTTTTTATTTTTTACGGTATATCAATCAGCTGACTCCATGTATAAAAAAACTCATTTAGGCGCAAATTATTTCCATAGTTTATATTATGGAGGAATAAGCGCATGGAAAAGTTTTCATACAGAGTAAAAGATCCTGCCGGTATACATGCAAGACCTGCCGGTATAATAGTTAAAGAAGCTTCAAAATATAATTCGGATATAAAAATATATGCAAACGAAAAAGAAGCCGACGCCAAAAAAATTTTTGCGGTAATGTCCCTCGGAATAATGGTCGGAGATGAAATAACGGTAACAATAAGCGGAGATGACGAGTCGAGTGCAAAAGCCAATCTGTCATCGGTAATAGGTGAAAATCTTTAAGGAGGAAATAACTAATGACTGAACTTAAAGGAAAAGGTATATGCGCAGGCATTGCCGAAGGCACTGTTTTCTTTGTCAATAAAGCCTCCTGCGACCCACAAAAACGTATGGTAAGCGATACTTATGCCGAAATATCCAAATTTCATAATGCAGTTGACGAAGCTATAAAACAGCTTTCTTCATTAAAAGAAATAACCGAGAAATCAGCTGATAAAAAAAGCGCCATGATATTTGAAATTCATCAGATAATGCTTACCGACTCGGATTTTACGGGATCAATAGAAAATTATATTGCAAATAATCATGTAAACGCCGAGTATTCGGTCTCAATTATATCGAAACAATTTGCCGACAGATTTCGCAATATGGATAACCCATACATGCAGGAACGTTCAGCCGATATTATCGACATTTCGGAACGTCTTATAGGAATTCTGTCGGGCAGCGAATACAAAGCCGCATCTCACGGCAAAGTAATAATAGCGGCAGAAGACCTTTCTCCGAGCGAAACCGCCTCTTTCAACCGCGACAATGTGCTTGGGTTTATAATAAAGCGAGGCTCTTCCACATCTCATACATCTATTTTGGCAAGAACAATGGACATTCCGGCTGTAATAAACGTCTCCGAACTTGACGCTTCAATTGACGGAAAAACGGTATATTTAGACGGAAGCGAAGGAAAAATTTATATAGATCCAGATAATGAAACAATAGAAGCCATGTCAAAAAAAGCAAAGTCTGAAGCCGAACGAAAAAAGCGTCTTATGAAGCTGAAAGGTAAAGAATCCATAACAAAAGACGGTAAAAAAATCCATTTGTACGCCAACATATCAACTGCCGCCGATATTGACGCGGCTATACTGAACGACGCCGAAGGAATAGGTCTTTTCAGAAGTGAGTTTATTTATCTGGAGAAGGAAGATTTCCCAACAGAGGAAGAACAGTTCCAGGCATACAAGCAGGCAGTGCAGATGATGGCAGGAAAGAAAGTGATCATCCGTACACTGGATATTGGAGCTGACAAGCAGGTAGATTATTTTAACCTCGGAAATGAAGACAACCCTGC
>URLB01000059.1 GCA_900548595.1 uncultured Eubacteriales bacterium | reverse complement strand
GGCATTACAATGCAGATATGGCAGGAAGAAAATTGGCAGGATATATCCGATAACGGCGGTTGCTGCGGACTTTCGGCTGTAGATGACGCAAGAAGGGTTGCAAACAGCATAGGCATACCGCATTATGTATTGAACTTCCGCAGAGATTTTGAAAATAGTGTAATAAAGTATTTTGTAAATGAATATAAAAACGGAAGAACGCCTAATCCATGTATAGCATGCAATAGATATGTTAAGTGGGAGGCGCTTTTGTTGCGTGCAAAACAAATAGGAGCGGACTATATTGCCACAGGTCATTATGCAAGAATAGCCGAATATCCGAAAACGGGAAGACTGAGTATTTGCAGTTCGGTAACGGCTGCCAAAGACCAGACATATGCTCTTTATAATCTGACACAGGAACAGCTGTCATCAACTCTTATGCCAATAGGAGACTATACAAAGGAGCAGGTAAGAGAAATAGCCCGTAAAATAGATTTAAATATTTCATCAAAGCCTGACAGTCAGGATATATGTTTTGTCCCTGACGGAGATTATGCCGGCTTTATTAAAAAGTACGATGGTACGGATTTTAAACCCGGAAATTTCGTCGATATGAACGGGAACGTTCTCGGAAAGCATAAAGGAATAATCAATTATACGGTCGGTCAGAGAAAAGGACTCGGACTTGCTCTCGGCAGGCATGTATATGTACATCATATAGATTCAAATAAAAACGAAGTTGTGCTTTGCGATAATGAAGAGCTGTTTTATAAAGAAGTTTATGCCGGCAGCGTAAATTTTATGTCTGTTGAAAAAATAGACGAACCGTTGAGAGCAGAGGCCAAAATACGATACAGCCATAAGAAGGCGCCCTGTACCGTAACGGTTGAAAACGGACTTTTAAAATGTGTTTTTGACGAACCGCAGAGAGCCATAACTCCGGGACAGTCGCTTGTTGTATATGACGGTGATTTTGTATTATGCGGAGGAATAATAATATAAATTTTGAACGACAGACCTCAAGAAGGTCTGTCATTTTGGGTAAAGGGAGAATTAAAATGAAAGCTGTAATTTTTGATATGGACGGTGTGCTTATAGACAGTCAGCCATATCATTACATTGCCGATATGGAGACGCTTAAAAAATTCGGTGTAGATAAGGACGAGAAATTTTACGAAAGTTTTGCGGGTACGGTAACGCCGGAAAGAATGAAAACTCTTAAAAATATGTTTAATATAGAGGCTTCATCGGAAGAAATGACGGAAGTCAGAGAAAATATGATACTTGATATAATCGGTAAAGAGGACATTACTCCCGTAAGAGGAATACCGGAGCTTTTGAAATCTATAAAAGACAGCGGATTAAAAACAGCGGTAGCTTCGTCTTCGGGATACAAACTGATAAACATGATACTTGAAAGAACCGGAATAGATAAATATTTCGACTCTGTTACGTCCGGTGAAGATGCGGAACACGGAAAGCCCGCGCCTGATGTTTTTCTCCTTGCGGCAAGAAGGTTGGATGTAGACCCTAAAGATTGTATTGTTATCGAAGATTCAGGCCTGGGAGTTAGGGCGGCAAAGGCTGCCGGGATGAAGGCGTTGGGATATATTAATCCAACCAGCGGTAAGCAGGATCTCAGTCCTGCGGATATGATAACAGATGATTTTTCCAAAATAAATATAAACAGCATAATTATGGAATAAAAAGTGAAAAAAAGGATACTATTTCATGTAGTAGCCTATTTCAAGGGAGGTTAAAATGCCATACGTTATAATTTTATTGGTAGTATTAGCGGTAATTTTCGGTGTTATCCAGACAAGAAAAATGCATAAGGCAGAAGAAAATAGCGATAACGGTTGTAATGGAGGCTGTTCAAGCTGTCCTCATCATAATTTATGCGGACATGACGAGAAAAAGTGAGAAAACAGGAGAAAAAAAGACTTAATATTATAAATAGCATAGCAAATTCCTAAAATTACCTTGATTTAGGCTGAAATGGAATTTGCATATATTTAGCTCAATAAGTAATATATAGACAATGATTAGCACTCAAACATTATGAGTGCTAACAACAAGATTGGCTTGTATAAGGAGGAAATAAATTATGAAACTTGTACCACTTGGAGATAAGGTTGTAATTAAACAGTTAGAAGCAGAGGAAAAGACAAAATCAGGTATAGTTTTACCTTCACAGTCAAAAGAAAAACCTCAGATGGCTACAGTAATAGCTGTCGGACCCGGCGGAATGATAGACGGCAATAAAGTTGAAATGACAGTAAAAGCAGGGGATAAAATAATTTATTCAAAGTACTGCGGAACAGAAGTTGAGTGCGACGGAGAAAAATTACTTGTTGTTAAGCAGGGAGACATTCTTGCGATTGTTGAAGACTAATATAGATTGTTGGAGGTAATATAATTATGGCTAAGGAAGTAAAGTATGGAAACGACGCCAGAAAAGGTCTTGAGGCCGGCGTTAATAAACTTGCAGATACAGTAAAGGTAACACTCGGACCTAAAGGACGTAATGTTGTTCTTGACAGAAAATACGGCTCACCGCTTATTACAAACGACGGTGTTACTATTGCAAAAGATATTGAATTTGAAGATCCCTATGAAAATATGGGAGCTCATCTTGTAACAGAAGCCGCAACACAGACAAACGATGTTGCAGGCGACGGTACTACGACAGCTACGGTACTTGCACAGGCAATGATACAGGAAGGTCTTAAGAATATTGCCGCAGGCGCAAATTCAATCATACTTCGTAAGGGTATGAAGAAAGCAACTGACAAAGCTGTTGAATGTATCAAAGGCATGAGCCAGGTTGTTTCGACAAAGAACCATATTGCCAGAGTAGCGGCTATTTCATCAGGCGACGATGAAGTCGGAGAAATGATTGCCGACGCAATGGAAAAGGTTACAAACAACGGTGTAATTACTGTTGAAGAATCAAAGACAATGAATACAGAGCTTGAAATGGTAGAAGGTATGCAGTTTGACAAAGGTTACCTTTCAGCTTACATGTCAACAGATATGGAAAAGATGGTTGCCGTACTTGACGATCCGTATATCCTTATTACAGACAAGAAAATCAGCAATATACAGGAAATACTTCCCGTACTTGAACAGCTTGTACAGACAGGCGGAAAACTTCTTATAATTGCCGAAGATGTTGAAAGCGAAGCGCTTGCAACTTTAGTTGTAAATAAATTAAGAGGAACATTTACATGCGTAGCAGTTAAAGCTCCCGGTTACGGCGACAGAAGAAAACAGATGCTCGGCGACATAGCCGCTCTTACAGGCGGTACTGTAATTTCCGAAGAAGTAGGTATCGACCTTAAGGATACGACACTTGATATGCTCGGACGTGCAAGAAGCGTAAGAGTTGAGAAAGAGCTTACAATCATTACTGACGGAGCAGGAAACAAAGAAGATATAGAAGGACGTATTGCCCAGATTAAGATGGCTCTTGAAGATACAACAAGCGATTTCGACAGAGAAAAACTTCAGGAAAGACTTGCTAAACTTTCAGGCGGTGTAGCTGTTATTAAAGTAGGCGCAGCTACGGAAACAGAAATGAAAGAGAAGAAGCTTCGTATGGAGGACGCCCTTGCAGCTACAAGAGCAGCTGTTGAAGAAGGTATCATCGCAGGTGGCGGTACAGCTTATATCCATACTGTAGAGAAGATTAAAGATATGCTTTCAGAACTTACTGGAGATGAAAGAACAGGTGCTGAAATAGTTCTTAAGGCTCTTGAAGCGCCTATGCGTCAGATTGCTACTAACGCAGGTCTTGAAGGCTCGGTTATAGTAAATAAAGTTAAAGAGATGGAAGATGGTACAGGTTTCGATGCACTCAACGAAAAATATGTTGATATGGTTGACGCAGGTATTATCGACCCTACAAAGGTTACAAGAACAGCTCTTCAGAATGCTACATCAGTGGCTTCGACATTCCTTACAACAGAGGCAGTCGTTGCAGAACTTCCTAGCAAAGATCCTATGCCTGCCGCAGGTATGAATGGCGGCATGGGCGGTATGATGTAATTTAAAAACCATGATAATAAAACAGCATTATCTCATCAGAGATAATGCTGTTATTTGTTTATTTTCTGAATTTTTTGAAATCTATAATATTTATAAGATCTTTGCCTTCGGCATAGTTTTTAAGATTTTTAGCACATATATCAAATATTTTATCTGTTATTTCCTGAGAATGTCCGAAGCTTTTTCCCGATATGTGCGGCGTAATAATCAGATTATCGAGTTTCCAAAGAGGGCTGTCTGACGGAAGCGGCTCCGGCACGGTAACATCTATGGCTGCTCCGCTGAGATGACCGCTTTGAAGCACATCTATAAGATCTTCCTGCACAACAAGACTTCCTCGTCCGACATTCACAAATATAGAGTCTTTTTTCATAAGAAGAAATTTCTCCTTATCAAAAAGATGATATGTATAGTCTGAATTTGGGATACAGGCTACAACAACATCCGCAAGCGGCAGCTGGTCATTAAGCTCGTCCAGAGTATGCATTTCGTTAAAACCGTTGGGAATATCATTTATATTTCTTCTTATACCGACATTAAACGTATCGAATACGGACAGTTTTTTAGCAACAGAACTTCCTATATTTCCCGCGCCTATAATAAGAACTCTTTTTCCTGATAAATTAATTTCCAAACCGAGATCTTTCCAGAGACCTATTTTTTGCTGGTCTCTGTACAAATTAAATTTATGACAGATATTAAGTATAGCACCTATAACATACTGTGATATTACACCGCCGAATGCACCTGAAGCATTGGCAAGAATGACATTTTTAGGATAATCATCACTTAATGTATATTTATCAGTACCCGCCATTGTAAGTTGAATAAATTTTAAATTAGGAGCATGCTTAATAAGGTCAATATCAGGCTCTCCGACAATTATTTCTGCTTTTTGTACTGCTGTCTTAAGAATTTCCGGTGAAGCTTCGGGATTTACATATTCAAAAAACAGTTTGTCGGATGACGAAGCCAGCTTATTTTTATAAATTTCGTTACAAGGTGATAGAACAAGAACATTTATCATATATAACAACCTCCGAATATATTAATATTTAAATTTTATAACAATAATTGTAATCTATCAAGACATATTACACATACGGATTTTCTTGGTAATGCAAGTATATAGTTGGATATTATAAAAGAAAGTTTGCTATGAAATATAAAATATGTTAAAATAATTGAAAATATATTTGCTGAAAGGAAGATAATTATGGCTTGGAATCCCGAATATACAGAGGAGTTCAATTCTCTGATGGAAAAATGGGATAATGAAATACATGCGGAATTGGAAAAATCGGCTCCTACAAGAGGTTTGGCTGCCGGAAGTAAAGGCAAAACAGATATTATTAATGAAAAATATAAAGCATTGTTGACGGAGCTTAAACAAAAATACGGAATGATTTGACAGGAGGTGTGTACAGATGGCAGTTCAGAGACTGTGTACTATTGAAGATAAGCCTTTTTTAAGGGCGCTTTGGCAGAGATGTTTCGGAGATACCGACAGCTTTTTGGATTATTATTATGACAATAGATTTTACCCGGAGTATACTGTATGTACTATTGAAGACGATAAGCTTGTGAACGCCATGTATTCATTTCCAGTAAATATGTATATAAGAGGAAATATTGTACCTGCCGCAATGCTGGCCGGATTTTGTACCGATCCCGACTACAGGGGAAGAGGGTATATGTCTACAGCATTTGAGATACTTATAAACAATTTGGTGGACAGCGGTATTACAGTAGGTCCTCATACGCCTGTAAAGCATGATAACTATATACGGCAGGGCAACTATACGGCTACGGAAACAAAATTTATTACGGGAATTGCGGACAAGCCGAAAATTATGCCGTCATATATTAATTTCGGAAGAATGTCGGAGATAGGAAAGCTTTACTCTGTGTATACGAGGTTTTCCGAAAAATATTCAGGTATTTTAGCAAGGTCTCTTTCTGATTTTAAAATGAAATTTATGGATCTCATTTCTGACGGCGGAGAATTCATAATTTTTGAAAAATATGGCATTGTGGGCGGATATGCGCTTTATTTTAACGGGGTTGACGGTTTAAGTGCAGTTGAAGTTGTTTATGACAATGAAGAAACTGCGTTGAATTTGGTAAATGCTCTTGCCTTTATAGCTGATTGTAAACCGCTGAAAATAAAACTGCCCCCTGATAGTGCGGCTAATCTTGCAGGCTGTGAAGAAAAAACTATACCGCACGGTGTGGCAGCAGCTGTGGATATTCCGAAGCTTATGAGAATGGTATTTAAAGAAGATAACATAGTAATCGAACTTAAAGATCATGTATGCAAGCTTAATAACGGAACATTCCGCATGAACGGGGAGAAAGAAGAAAATAAAAATCCCGATTTAGAGATGGACGCAGGACACTTCATGCAGTTTGCAGAAGGCTATAAAACTATAGAAGAACTTTTAGAAGAAGGAAATGCGGTTGTAAATAATAAGACTGCCGTAGAATATCTTGATAAAAAATATCCTAAATGTATTTGTTATATATGTGATGAATACTGAAAATTAAAACAGACAAAAAAGAGCGGAGACACACGAATTATCCGCTCTTTTTGGAGCTTTAGCGGCAATAAAACCACTGGTTCTACCAGGGGTAAGATAAAGAAACTTTAGTATAGGAAAATAAAACCTCCGTGTTACAATGATGTTGGTTTGGCGACCGCATCACTTAGATGTAACAGGAGGTTTTAGACAATGAGAAATGAAATAAAACACATAGCACAATCCAGCTATCGCTACGAATATCATATTGTATTTGCAACTCCACTTTGTATGTGATAAACTATGTAAGTCATCTGAATATTGTTTGTTCACTTAACACTCCTCCATGCTATTCCTTTTGCAGTTGGTAGCCGCAATTCTATTATAGTATGGAGGTTTTTCATTATCTCTCCGCTAAAGCTTTCCCTGACCCCAATACAATCTGGGGGTTTTTGATATACAATAAATAAGCCCATGGTAAAACCATGGGCTTAAAATACAATTACGCAAATTTTTCAAGAGAAACAGGCACGTTTACAAATCCGGCAGCATATGGAGCAACGGAGTACAGTTCGGTAAAGAAAACTATATTTTTGTCTTCCAGATAAAAATCAACTGTTTTGAGTGTTTCGTCAAGATTTTTAAGAACGTTTGTAAAGAACGTTTTATTTTCAGTATCAGCTTTTATTGCTTCCGTATATGCGTTTTTGATAATTTCCATAGCTTTATTTTCGCTGACGCCTGTTACATCGGAAAGCGTAAGTTCTTTTCCGCTTTCAAGGTCGTATGTATATCCGTTACGGTATGTCATAGGATGAGCGCCGTTGAAGTTATAGCTTAAATCAACATAGAATGAAAGAGTACCACTGTTTTCAAGAGTAACTTTGTAATCCCCCATGACTGATAAAGGCATAAATTTTTCTTCCGTCTCTTTAGATGAGTTATAGAGTTCTTCAGCAGCCTTTTTTATTTCTTCCGAACCTGCGGCAACTGATTCTTCTATTGATTTTTTAATGGCTTCGTTGACAGCTTTTTTTCCTGCTGCTTCACATTTGTCGTTAAGTACGGGATATTTAACATCAATAGTATAAAGAACAGTTCCGTCAGCTGCTTTTACTTCGTTTGTTAATTTTGCAGCTTCAACCATGGTATTTGCTATTTCGTCGGTTATAGTAACCGTCTTTGTATCGGCGTCCCATGTAACTTCAGCGCCAAACGACTCTGTAACAGCTCGAAGAGGAATCATAGTACGGTCGTTTATTATTTCGGGAGCAACATCAAGGTTTATTTCACCTTCAGCTGTTTTAAGAGTTGTTTCGCCTATTTTAAATAAAGTGTAGCTGTCTCCTCTTTTAGCTGTAATGCTTTGTTCCTCGGCGTTCCATACAATATCAATTCCCATTGTTTCCAATACGCCTCTTAAAGGAATCATGGTTCTGTCATTTTTGATTATGGGAGCTTGATCTGTAAAAATAATCTCTTTTCCGTCGACAACAACTTTAATGGAGTCATCTGTTTTAACCTGAGTTTCCTCAGTGGTTTTTTTTGTTGATACAACAGCTTTTTCAGCACCGTTTTCCTCGGCAGCTAAAGCCGAAACCGACATAGAAGCAGCCAATATGCATGACATTGCTGCGGCAGATATTTTCTTCATAAAAAAGTCCTCCTTAAAATTCATATTTTCTCATAAAGTATAACATATTGATAACAACTTATAAAACGAGGCTTTTACATATTATTGTAAAATTGATATGCCTCTTTTTTATTTCTCTATCCTTGGCATGTTCCATTTATATTTTGTTGCTAAAAGCCGTATGGCAATAGTAATGCCTACTCCCGCAACCATTGATATTTCTCTTCCGATGCCGAATTTAAACATATAGTAATAGAGTGCTCCTCCGGCTATTGTGGCGAGAGCATATATCCTTTTTCTTAAAACTGCGGGCAGTTTCTGGCAGAGCAAGTCTCTCATTATACTTCCGCCGATACATGTTGTCATAGACATCATAATGCAAAGAAAAGCATTATCGCCGTAGCCGTACTGTATACACCTTTGCACACTTGATACCGCAAAAAGTCCTATTCCGACGGCGTCAAATACGTTTACAATCGCATCTATTTTGTCAATATTATTATAAAATCTGTTTTTATCGGCATAGGCTGTAAGAAATACAATAAGAGAAGCTATTATGGATGTAACAGCATAGATTTTATAGGTAAACATTATCGGAGGAAAAATACCGAGAATTATATCCCTTATAACACCGCCGCCGAGCGCCGTTATAACGCCGATAAAAACAACACCGAAGACATCCAGTCCCTTTTCTATTGCCGTAACTGCTCCCGAAACGGCAAATGCAACTATACCAAGTATTTCCAGGAACAAAATTATTGCGCCTTCCATAAATTATCCTCCTTATAAAACGGAAATCACATGATTATCATAGTTTATAAAATGTTTTTTTGCAATAAAATGTGAAGCAGTTATATTTGTAAAATGTGTTTTTCAATTCATTTCAATTGAATTTTTGAAAAAAATAAAATTTCAATTGAACAAATTTGATAGAAATTTCTAACCTACTAATGTCTCTATACTTTTAAAAATTTTAATGATATTCTGCTGAATGTGATATGAATTTTTCAACAGAATCGGAAACGAATTTAAACAAGAAAGAAGGAAAAGAGAGATGTTTGAAACTAAAGGCAAAAAAGCTAAAGAATTATTGGCCTACTATCAGGCTAAACTCGATGAGGAAGCCAGACAGGCAAAGGCAGAGGGCAGACTTGTATGTTGGTCGGCATCGGTAGCTCCTCCGGAAATGTGCGTCGCTATGGATATAGCTATGGTATATCCCGAAACACATGCGGCAGGTATCGGAGCAAGAAAAGGTGCGCTTGACATGATAGACGTAGCAGACAGCAAAGGGTACTCAATTGACTGCTGTTCATACGGAAGAGTTAATATCGGATATATGGAACTGCTCAAAGAAGAAGCTAAAACAGGAGTTACTCCAGAAGCTCTTAAAAATTCTCCGGCAGCCAGAGTTCCTCTCCCTGATCTTGTTATTACATGCAACAATATATGCAACACACTTCTTAAGTGGTATGAAAATCTTGCAGTTGAACTTGATATACCTTGTATTGTTATAGACGTTCCGTTTAACCATACAATGCCTATACCTGAATATGCAAAGTCTTATATTGCAGACCAGTTTAGAAACGCTATTTCTCAGCTTGAAGTAATCTGCGGAAGACCGTTTGACTATGATAAATTCCGTGAAGTAAGACAGCAGACGCAGAGAAGTGTATATCAGTGGAACAGAATAGCCGCAATGTCTCACTACAAACCTTCTCCTCTTAATGGGTTTGACTTATTCAACTATATGGCTCTTATTGTTTGCGCAAGAAGCCGTGATTATGCTGAGATTACATTTAAAGCATTTGCAGATGAACTTGAAGAAAACTATAAAAAAGGTATATATGCGTTCAAGGGAAATGAAAGCACACGTATAACATGGGAAGGAATTGCCGTTTGGCCTCATCTGGGACATACTTTCAAGTCTCTTAAAAATCTTAACTCGATTATGACAGGTTCTGCTTACCCGGGACTTTGGGATTTACACTATGATGCCAATGATGAATCACTTCATTCTATGGCAGAAGCATATACAAGAATATACATAAATACATGTCTTGAAAATAAAGTTGCGGTCCTCCTTGATATTGTAAATAACGGACAATGCGACGGTGTTGTATATCATCTTAACAGAAGCTGTAAGCTTATGAGTTTCCTTAATGTTGAAACAGCTGAAATAGTCAAAGAGAAAACAGGAACACCGTATGTAAGCTTTGACGGAGACCAAACAGATCCGAGAAGCTTCTCGCCGGCTCAGTTTGACACAAGAGTTCAGGCGCTTGTAGAGATGATGGAACAGCAGAAAGACGCACAGGCAGAATAAGGAGGAAAGAAAATGAGCAGAATAGATGAATTGTTAAATCAATTAAAAGATGTAGCCTCCAACCCTAAAAAGGCTATGGACGATTATAAAAATGAAACAGGAAAAGGAGCAATCGGTATAATGCCGTTATATGCTCCGGAGGAACTTGTATATGCAACAGGGTATCTGCCTATGGGTATATGGGGAGGACAGAAAAAAATCTCTAAAGCAAGAACTTATCTTCCGGCATTTGCCTGTTCAATAATGCAGCAGGTTATGGAACTTCAGTGCAGCGGAGCATACGATGACCTTGCGGCTGTTGTTTTCTCTGTTCCGTGTGATACATTAAAATGCCTCAGTCAGAAATGGAAAGGAACATCTCCTGTAATTACATTTACACATCCTCAGAACAGAGGTCTTGAATCTGCTAATATGTTCCTTGTTGAGGAATATAAAATTGTGAAGGATAAACTCGAACAGATTGTCGGAGAAACCATTACAAATGCAGCCATAGAGAATGCCATAACGATTTATAACGAAAACAGAGCTGTAATGAGAGAATTCGTTAAAGTGGCAGCAGACTATCCCCAGATAATAGATCCAGTTGCAAGACATGCCGTATTCAAATCAAGAATGTTTATGGATAAAGCTAAGCATACGATAGTAGTTAAAGAACTTATTGAAGAAATCAAAAAGGCTGATATTAAGCCATGGGAAGGTAAGAAAGTTATTCTTACAGGAATACTTGCAGAGCCAAATGAAGTTTTGGATATATTTAAAGAAAACAACCTTGCTATTGTAGCTGATGATCTCGCTCAGGAATCAAGACAGATAAGAGTTGATGTTCCTTCGGGCGAAGCCGCTCCTTTATACAGACTTGCCAAGGTATGGCAGAATATGTACGGATGCTCGGTTGCAACAGATACAAAGAAGATCAGAGGCAAAATGCTTATGGATATGACAAAGCAGACGGGCGCCGACGCTGTAATAGTATGTATGATGAAGTTCTGCGACCCTGAAGAATGGGACTATCCCGTATATTACAGACAGTTCCAGGAAGCGGGAGTTAAGAGCCTTATGATAGAGATAGACCAGGAATCATCATCGTTTGAACAGATTAGAACAAGAGTACAGAGTTTTGTTGAAACTATGGACTGAAACAAAGTTTTAAAATAAAATAATTCTACCCCAAAATACTTCTAAAAAAGCCCTGTATTTTTGAAAATACAGGGCGAATTTTTATTTTATACAAATTTATTTGTAAACTGTAAATAATGAATTTCCTATAATTAAGTAAAGGAAGAAGTATTAAGCCTATGCCGCTTTTTGAATATAAATATGTAAAAGAATCGGCATAGTACATACAGATGTTTTTTACTGCAAAGCAATTGCCTATGTAAATGTTGTAAAATCAATTAAAAATCCGGATTTAAGCTGTTTTGTAAGATTTTGGTATATTCATCGTCAAATATAAGAATAAAAATGAATATATGATAAAAGGACAGCCGATAATCACAAAATTAATATATGGTTGAGATTATAAAAGTTAAGTGTTAAAATATATGGATAAATATAGCTTATTATAATGAGTTTTGATTTTTTATATTTTATATTTATGATGAGAATATATATTACCGAATATAAAAAGATTATATAAAGAGAGAAAAACTTTCAGAATTTCTAATGAATAAAATTAATAAGGAGCTGATATTAAATGAAAGTACTTATGATTAATGCAA
>URLB01000058.1 GCA_900548595.1 uncultured Eubacteriales bacterium | reverse complement strand
CAGGGCAAGCGCATTTCTCGATACGGCAGGAACAACTCCAACCGCTTGAAATCCTCCTATTATAAGAGAGTCCTTTATATTCATATTCTTGATGTGTTTTTTCCCCGGTCTGTACATGGTTTCATAAAATATAACGGCTCCCGTGAAAATGAAGCATACTCCTAATGCTTTTGAATTATAAAAAAATTCGTCTATCTTATTTTGAAACAATACAGATACTACAAATATAGGAAGTAAGCTTATACCTATCATTTTATTAAAATGTGATGTCGGGTTTTTAAACATATAAATCAAATCCCTATAAAACACAAAAACCAACGCAATCAAGCACGCCGCATTAATTAAAATGTCAAATGAAACAGTATACTCCCCTATATTAAAAAGGTTAGTAAATAAATGTAAATGACCGGAACTGCTTATGGGGAAAAACTCCGAAAACCCCTGAACTGCCCCAAGAAGCATCGCTTTTAAAATATCCATATATTATTTCTCCGTTTCTGAATTACCAGCCTGTATCGGAAAGCAAATCCGTACATATAATAAACTGCACTTATTTTAATCCGAACAGCTTTATTCTGCATTAAAACATCATATTATTACAAAATTTGCTATCGGAAATATTATAAACTAAAAATCTTCTTCTTGCAAATTGTTTTTCCCACTGTTATAATAGGTTCATTTGCTAGATGGTGTATACAGATATGAAAGGATTAATATGGAAAATCTTAAATTTGAAGAAATGAATTTATCGTACGATATAGTACGCGCAGTTAAAGATATGGGTTTTGAGGAGGCTACGCCTATTCAGTCTCAAGCCATATCCGTAATTATGGAAGGCAAAGATATTATAGGACAGTCACAGACAGGAACGGGAAAAACAGCCGCTTTCGGTCTCCCCTGTCTTGAAATGCTTGACCCAGACAATAAGGGGTTGCAGGCATTGATTCTTTGCCCTACAAGAGAGCTTGCAATACAGGTAAGCGAAGAATTCAGAAAGTTTTTAAAATATAAGGAAAACATTAAAGTACTGCCTATATACGGCGGTCAGCCAATCGACAGACAGATTACAGCGCTTAAAAAAGGCGTTCAGGTAATAATAGGAACTCCGGGCCGTGTAATGGATCATATGAGACGCCACACCATAAAAATGAATTCCGTCAAATATGTAGTACTTGACGAAGCCGATGAAATGCTTGACATGGGATTCAGAGACGATATAGAAACAATAATGCTCAAAGTTCCCGAAGAACGACAGACAGTCATGTTCTCCGCAACTATGAGTCAAGATATACTTGATCTCTCCAGAAGATATATGACAAATCCCGAGTATATTAAAATAACAAGAAAAGAACTTACGGTTCCAAGTATAGAGCAGGCGTATTTTGATGTTAAGGAAAAAACAAAACCCGATGCGCTTTGCAGAATAATCGATATGTACAATCCCAAATTGTCAATCGTTTTCTGCAATACAAAAAAACGTGTTGACGAAGTTGTCGAACAGCTTCAGGGAAGAGGATATTTTGCGGAAGCCCTTCACGGCGATCTTAAACAGCCGCAGAGAGATAAGGTAATGCAGAAATTCAGAAACGGTACGATAGAAATACTTGTTGCTACCGATGTTGCCGCACGAGGAATCGACGTCGACGACGTCGATATAGTATTCAACTACGACGTACCACAGGACGACGAGTACTATGTACATCGTATAGGACGTACAGGACGTGCCGGAAGAAGCGGAAAAGCATTTACTTTCTGTGTTGGTAAGGAAATCTATAAGCTTCGCGACATAATGCGTTATACAAAGACAAAAATAATACAGAAAAAACTGCCTACTCTCAGCGACATAGAAGAAATAAAAACAGCCAACTTCCTCGAGCGCGTTAAAGAGGTAATTGACGAGGGAGCTCTCGGCAAATATATAGATATGGTTGACAATATGGTAAATGAGGACGATGTAGCAGCAACAGATATTGCGGCGGCGCTTCTGAAATTAAGTCTCAGCGATTTAATATCTTCCGATATAGACGATATTAATATAAATCATTCCGAACTTTACGGCGATGCCGGAGACGATATAATCAGACTGTTCGTAAATGCCGGAAAGAAAAATAAAATCAGAGCAAAAGATATAGTCGGCGCATTTGCGGGAGAAGCCGGTATTCCCGGAAAATCAATCGGCCATGTAGATATTTATGACGATTATACATTTGTAGACGTTCCTGCCGAATATGCCAAAGACATAATAGTTGCAATGAAAAACAATAAGATAAAAGGTAAAAAAGTAAATATAGAAATAGCAAAGAAAAAGTAAGAAAAATCGCGGATTATAATCCGCGATTTTTTTATTTACAGTAAATTTCTATTCTATTGTGTTTTGGCTAAACTCAACCGTTATGGCATATACGTGTTCGTAATCAAATTTCTCATACTCTTCAGGCTGATAAAAATAATCTACAACATACGAGCTTATCTCATTTTTAGATGTGGCTATTTGTATTGCCAACGGTATCTCTTCTTCGTACACTATTTCTTTTTTCTCCGACAATTTTGATGTAGTCAATCCGAGATTATCTTCATTTTCGATATCAGAGTCATGGCTTGTTGATGAAACTCCATCTTCGCTTTGTATAGCTATTGTCATGCCATCGCCGATTCTGTCAAACCCAAGTGCAATTCGTCCCTTAGAATTATCAAAGGCATAATATCCTCCTCCCGATAATTTTTCCCACGCTCCGTCGACAAGTTCATATAAATTTATATTTATACTTTTTACATTATCATCCAGTTTAAAATCATATATATCATAATTTTTATCAATTCCTAAAAGTTCGGTTATGCCTTTCTCTTCGTCAGTAAGCTGGGCTGTCTCAATATACATTTTAGTCGAATTCTCAGCTGAACACCCGACGGAACAAACAGAAATCAAAGCAAAACATATCATAATCAAAAACTTTTTCATACTCGTCATCCTTTCTTTTTAAACTTAATTATTTCTAATTATATCATTTATTTTCCTCTAATTCTATTATAATTACAAACTACACTCTTTTTAACTAATATCATTCATTTCATTATTTAATAAAAAATTTTTATTAAACGTCCTATTTTATTATATTATCACTTTACATTAAAGAAGTGTTTTGGTAATATAAGTATACTACATTATCGGAGGTAAAATATGTTAGGTGTAATTGTTAATACATTTACTGTTATTGTCGGCAGTATAATAGGTCTTTTATTTAAAAAAGGTATACCGGAAAGGGTTACTTCTGCTATAATGAAAGGTATAGGATTATGTACTCTGTATATAGGAATTTCAGGTTCTCTAAAAGGCGAAAATACTTTAATTCTTATAATTTCAATGGTAATAGGAATATCGCTTGGTACTCTTATAGATATAGATGATAAAATCAACACTCTCGGTAATTTTATTGAAAGGAAATTTAATAAAGGCGGAGGCGAAGTTTCTGTAAGCAAAGGGTTTGTTACAGCCTCTTTATTATTTTGCATAGGCGCCATGACTATAGTCGGCTCTCTTAATGCAGGTCTTACAGGCGACAACGAAATGCTTTTTACTAAATCTACTTTGGACTTCTTTTCAGCATGTATGTTATCCGTCAGTCTCGGTATCGGCGTATTGTTTTCATCCGCATTTGTATTTGTTTTTCAAGGTGCGATAGTACTTGCTGCCGTATTTATTTCACCTATATTAACCGATGCTGCTATTGCCGAAATGATATGCGTAGGATCTGTAATGATAATCGGACTCGGTACAAATCTTCTTGATATAACCAAGCTGAAAATAGCAAATATGCTGCCTGCAATAGCTGTTGCGCCCATATTATGCTATATCATATAAAATAACAGGAGGTATAAATTATGTGGGATAAACCGAAAATAGCAATTATCGGTATGGGATTTCTTATGAGTTATCTTAAACCGTGTTATCACCATGTCATAGGCGATGACTTGAGCAAAAATATTGTTGCCTCAACCGCTACCGCCTCTACAACGGAAAAAAAGTCCAAAGCTATGGGATTTCCCGTTCAATGCGGAGATTATTTTAATATGCTTGTTAATTTTGAACCCGATTTAATTTTCTTCTCACCTCCCCCATCTGCCGCGAAAGCTATGGCAAAAGAAATTCTTATGCCTTATTACTCAAAAGTGAGAGAAGAAGGTAAAGTTCTCCCCGATCTTTATGCTTTTCCTCCAAACCCTGACGGAAATTTCTATCTTGAAACGATAGGAAATGATATAAATGTTGTAAATATACTTCCGAATATGGCGTCATCCCTTAAGGGCAGAGACATTTCTCAGGAGAGTTATACAATATTTAATTTCCCCGAAAACCATCAGTGGCCGGAAGAGAATTATAAACGTCTTGACGACTTTTTCTCACCTATAGGCTATACAATTACTGTCCCGTCAAACTTATTTAATACAACGATAGGCGGATTTGTCGCAAGCCACATAAGCGAAGAAATAGCAATAGCCGTAAGCAGAGGATTAAAATTAGCTTCGCACAATGTTACATACAGTGAAATAGCCGGCGCAATGCGATTTCATCTGCTCAATAAAGAAGGAAGACATATTAACGGCTCTCTTGAATGCAGTCTTTTGAAAGACGAGCGTTTGAATAAGGTTTTATCACACATGCTTGACGAGTGGATAAGCGGAATGATTAACTTTTACTCCACTCAATCCTTAGGTGAAAAACTTGGAAAAGAAATAGTTATCCCTCAGACAGACATATTCCTTCAATCTGCTCAGCTTCTTACCGAAGAAGAAATCGAATACAATAATTCATGCCATGCCACAAAAGGCGGCTTGTTGGAAAAAGCTCTTTATGTATATAATAACAACTTCAAAGAATCAATAATAAATATTTTTTCCTCATACAATGAAGAAAACTTTGATGAGGATTTATATCGTCTTATCCATTGCGCAGGATTTGAAATTTCAAAGGCTGTTAGCGACCACAGCCGTATATTTTCAGACTGATACATTCGCTACAAACGTGTTAAAGCGGCAGAGCTTTCTGCCGCTTATTATTTTCTCGGTGTTAATTTTTAACTTCATCGTTAAAAAAACTCATTCTATAATTTTCCCGTCCGTTGAAATGGTTACAACTCCCCACGGAATAAATTTCCCACTATTCTGCAATGCCCTTTTCACTGCATTTTCTATACCACCGCAGCATGGCACTTCCATCCTTACAATCGTTACGCTTTTTATATTATTGCTTTTTATGATTTCCGTAAGTTTTTCGGAATAGTCTCCTTCGTCAAGTTTTGGACAGCCTATAAGTGTTATACGATTTCTTATAAAATCATTATGAAAATTTCCATACGCATATGCCGTACAATCAGCCGCTATAAGCAAATTAGCATTTTCGAAATAAGAAGCCCTAATCGGTGCCAGTTTAATCTGTACAGGCCACTGCGCAAGACGGCTTTCAATAACTGTACCAATAACATGATTGTCTGAATTTCTTTCAATAGTTTTAGAGTTTGTTCCCGGACATCCGCATGGAAGTTTATTATTATCCTTTTTGGATTTTGCAGATAATCCTGCCTCCTCGTCATAGGCAGGAGCCTCTCTTTCTTCAAAAGATATAGCTTCCATAGGACATGAAGGCAGACAGTCTCCCAAACCGTCGCAATAGTCCTCACGAGTAAGTCTCGCTTTTCCTTCTAAAATTTCAATTGCCCCCTCATGGCATGCCTCTGCGCATAATCCACAACCGTTACATTTACTCTCGTCTATTTTTATTATTCTCCTAATCATATTTCATTCTCCTTTTATGATATATTTTAAAATTATTTGAACTCTCTTTTTTGACTTTATGGGCATATTATAATATAATAGCAATAAAATTTCGGTTGTTTTTACAACAAAGAAGGTTCTATATGAAAAAATATATTTCTGTTTTAAAAAACTCAAAATTATTTCACGGTACAGAAGAATCCGATATCTACTCAATATTAAATTGCTTTCAGGCAAAAGTTCTGCACTATAAAAAAGGAGAATATATAATACGTCACGGAGACGTAATAAATAATATAATGATTTTACTCGATGGTTGTTTATGTATTCAAAGAGACGACTACTGGGGAAATCGAAGCATAGTAAATATTGTAAACATCGGAGAAATGTTTGGTGAGGCATATACCGCCCATGACAGCAAGACAATATTAAATGATGTTACGGCAATAAAAGACAGTTCTGTTATTTTTCTTAACATCAATAAAGTTCTTAACATATGTTCGTCATCATGTCAATTTCACTCATATATTATACAAAATCTTTACTTTGCCGTATCGGAGAAAAATCAATTGCTTGTCCAGAAGCTTGGATATATGTCAAAGCGTACAACTCGTGAAAAACTTATTTCATATTTATCCGATCAGGCAAAAATACAAGGTAGCAATTCATTTACCATACCTATGAACCGTCAGCAATTGGCTGATTTTTTGTCTGTTGATAGAAGCGCCATGTCAAATGAACTGTGTAAAATGAGGGACGAAGGTTTAATTGTGTTTAATAAAAACAAATTTACACTCAATTGATTTTATTATATCTTCAATTGCAGTGCATTATTTTATATACCATATAAAAAAGCGGTTCATATGAACCGCTTTTTCATTTTAATTATTCAGCTTTTGAAGGGTCTCCGTTAGATATATTAACGAATGCACCGTCAATAACTTTTATAGGCTGTAAAGGTCTTACTGCGTCACCGATTTCGTTCATTGTATATTCTCCTGCAAGACATTCATAAGTCATGCCGTCAAGTACATCTCTTACAGCTACGGGGTCATCTGTACCTGCTTCTTCTACAGCTTGAGCAAGCTGCATAACTACGTCGTATGTCTGCATTACGAAAGCGTCTCCCGCTTTACCTGTACGAGCTTCATATTCCCCGATTACTTCTTTGAATCTTTCCGTATCGATATCAGGTGTATAGCAGTTCATTAAGAAGCATCCGTTTGCAAGGTCGCCTGCAAGGTCAAGAAGTTCCTGTTTAAGTGTTGAGCTTGAAAGTATCATCTGAACATCAAAGTCAAGGCTGTCTGCCTGTTTAAGAATGTTTGCCGAATCCTGATAATAAGCTATAGGGAAGAAAGCTTCGGGATTTAATGTCTTAGCCTTTGAAATCATAGGTGTAAAGTCTGTTGTCTGGTTAGGAAGATATGACTCTGTGCTGAGAACCTGTCCGCCGAGCTCTTCAAATCTTTCTGTAAAGATTTTAGCAATATTATTTCCCCAATCATCGTTTACATTAAGTATGCAAACTGTTTTTATTCCGAGTTCATTATAAACATAGTCAGCATATGCTGTTGTCTCAAGAGACTGTGTAGGTGTATTTCTGAAAATGAAATCACCGATTGCAGAATAGTCAGCATGCGAAGCTGTAGGTGAATAGTTGATTATCTGAGCTTCTTCATAAATAGGAGCAGCTGCCATTGAAGGTGTTGAACCGAATCCACCGATTGATGCAACGTATTTTCCTTCTCCGACAATTTTATTAGCGATTGTTACAGCTTCTTTTGCGTCATTTTTGTCATCATAGAAGTCTACAATGAGTTCTCGTCCGCCGAGAAGTCCGCCCATTTCGCCGTTGATTTTTTCAAGAGCAAGCTCAACAGCTACCTTTTCAGTGTCGCCATACTGTTTGCTGTCGCCTGTCATAGGTCCGTACCATGCGAAATAGATAGGATCCGTTGAAGCTTCACCTTCGCCTTCAGTCGTTGTCTGCTCTCCTTCGCCTTCAGCAGGTTTCTCGCTGCTGCCGCATCCTGCTAAAACGCCAAAGCACATAGATGCAACAAGTAGACATGATAAAAATTTTTTCATAGATATTGCCTCCTTTTGTTTGTTATATAAAATACCTTATGGTATTCTACCACATTATAAGTCATAGTGATAACGGGTTTAATTTCCTATCATGATGTTAAGAATCTCCAAGTCGGTGGATTTCATTCCATCTTTTCCCATTCTTCCAACATTACTTATAGTATCCTCAATATCCTTACCTACAAGACCTTCTCCTTCTCCGTAAACCTTACCGTCCTTTGCCATACTGTATGCAAGCAATCCCGCTTCAACAGCCGAAGCTATCTTACCTGCACATGAACTCTTTGCTCCGTCGCATACCATTCCGCCTATAGTGCATATAGAATTAATAATAGTATTGCAAATAACATCATACGAACTATGCTCAAGATATGCTATTCCACATGCAGCCGCACATCCTGCGCTTGTAGCTCCGCAATATGCGGAAAGGTTTCCGATATATCTCTTTTGGTGAAGAGATATAAGATTTGAAACAACAAGGGCTCTGTACAGTTCTTCATCACTGCACTTTTTCTCTTCCGCATATACAATAACAGGTATTGATACCGTTAATCCCTGGTTTCCGCTTCCGGAATTGATTACAACCGGCATTGCACATCCGTTCATGCGGGCGTCGCTTCCTGCTGCCGTTAATGCCTTAGCTTTTACCCTTACATCGGAAGAATCATTGTATTTAAGGATTGTACGCCCTACCTGTGCTCCGAATTCTTCTCTTATTCCTTCGTCACATATTGCTTTGTTTACTTCAATCTGATGTTTGATTATATGTTCTATATCTTCTATAGCTACTTCATCGGCAAATGTAAGTATATCTTTTATATTAAGTCTGCTCTTATCTACTGTGTTTGATTTATTACCGGAATCCTCTTTTGAAAAAACAACCTCGCCGTTTTTTTCAATTCTTACTATATTAGTGTGATATGTTTTAATCTCAACAAGAGCAGTCTGCTCTCCTGATTTTGCGGTAGCTATTATATCGAGATTTTCTTCGCCTTCCAAAATACCGCATGTACAGTAGTTTTCAGCTACCAATTTCTTTGTTTCTTCTATATCCTTCTCAGTAACAGAATTGAGAACCTCAAGTTTTTTTCCGGCTTCTCCGCCTACTACGCCAAGTACCGCAGCCACGTCAATGCCTTTTAATCCTCCGGAGTTTGGGACGGTAACTCCTTTTACGTTTTTAATAATGTTACCGCTGCAATCAACATTTATGGATTCAGGCATACAGCCGAGCACTTCTCTTACTTTAGCGGCTGCATACGCTATCGCAATAGGCTCCGTACAACCAAGCGCCGGTATCAACTCACTTGAGAGAATTTCAAGATAATTCTCATAGAGACTTCTGTCCACTAAGACCGCCTCCTTAACAATAACATTTATAAATAGCCTCAAATATAAGTTTTCCTACAACAGAACCTCCGTCAAGAGTGCCTATGCTCTTTTCTGCATAATAAGCGGCTCTTCCATGTACGGATTTCATGTTTTTTGTATTCTCACTACCTTCGGCAGCAGCTTCAGCCGCAGATTTTAAAGTTGCAATTTTATCACTGCCATCGCTGTTTTTAAGTACTTCTATAGCCGGATACAAAGCGTCAAGGATTGTTTTTTCACCTGGTTTTGATTTAGCTTTTTCCATAATCTTATTTAATCCGGCGTCAAGAGCGTCCGCACACTCGGCAAATGTAGCTTCTTCCTTGCCTTTAAGGGCTTTTGCCATTCCCATAAATCCGAATGCTGTAATTGTTCCCAATGATGAGGGAGCTGCTTCGTTAAATACAGAACTGCATTTCATAAGAAGCTTTCCGAGATCGCGTTCTTCCGAAGCGATTACATAATTTTTAACGGCCTCGTATCCCGATGACATAGATATTCCTAAATCTCCGTCGCCGTTCTGTTGATCGAGAGATACAAGATAGTCCTTATTCTCCGTCATTATATCACTTATACTTGTTATAATTTTACATAACGAATCGTAATTCATTTTTATCATCTCGCTCCTTATTTATTTAAGTTTGTATAGAAAGGTGATGCGGCAGGACTCACAAGCAGTTCTTTTAATTCTTCATCAAGTTTGAATACTGTAAGTGAAAGACCTGACATCTCCATTGACGTAGCATATTCTCCTACATGAGGCATGATTACTTTTACGCCTTTTTCCTGAAGCATCATATGTATTTTACGATATACTATAAGAAGCTCTTCAAGAGGAGTTGCGCCGAGTCCGTTTACGAGAACAGATACTTCATCACCTTCTGCTAATGGCATTTCTTCTGTTATCTTGCTTAAAGTAAGTTCTGCTATCTCATCTGCTGTCATCATGTCCCTTACTTCAATACCGGGTTCGCCGTGGATACCCATACCTATTTCTATTTTGTCATCCTCAATAGAGAATGTAGGTTTTCCAACTTCGGGTACTATGCAAGGACTTGTTGCAACGCCCATTGTCTTTATATTTTTAAGAGCCTTTTCCGTTACTGCAACAACCTCGTCCAGAGACATCATTTTTTCAGCAGCTGCTCCGGCAACTTTAAAAGCGTATAACATTCCGGCAACACCGCGGCGTTTGTCTGCATTTTCTACAGAACTTGACGCAATGTCGTCGCGTACTCTAATCTGGGCTGTTGTAACATCGTCAAACTCAGCAGTCTCACATGCCATTTCAAAGTTCATAGTATCTCCGCCGTAGTTTCCGTAAAGACAAAGCACTCCGCTGCCGTAGTCGCATGCTTTTATCATATCTGCCATTTTCTGTGCGGATGGTGACGCAAAAACATTTCCTACTGCGCATCCGTCAAGCAGTCCCTGTCCAACATAGCCGAGGAATGTGGGAAGATGTCCGCTACCTCCTGCCGTTACAATTCCTACCTTACCTTCTTTTACAGGCTGATTTGTTAAAAGCACCCTCTTGTCGCCGTTTAAAAATTTTACTTTATCCCCATACGCAAGAACAATGCCTTCCATTGTTTCATCAACAAAGTTCTCGGGATTATTAATTATTTTTTTCATAGCTGCCTCCTTTAATTTTACATAAATAATTTCAGCATATAAATGTCAAAATATTTTCCTTTATATAACAAAAACCACTATAAATTTGAATAAAATCATTTGACCTAATTATTTCTTTTTATCAAATCTGATTTGGCAAACATCATGCCCCTGTGCGATAGTTTTTCCGAGTGTAAACTTAAATGCGTCAAACGTCTCTCCGATGGCTCTGTCGCCTTCCATGGCAATTTCGCAAAGCGTTGCCATTTCTTCGGGATTTCTTCCCTGTTTAATCCATTCCGCAACATAAGGACAGTAGTGGAAATCTATATAGAGTTTTTCTTCGTCGCTTGCCACGGTTTCCATTTCATATATATCCGTATGATGTCCTGTTCCGAAATGTTTCGAGAACTCAACCATATCCGTCGGATCTTTCATATCCTTATACATTTCTTTTCCGATATCCTCGCCGTACTTATAAATTGCCTCTCTTGCAAACGTATCGTCAAGACCTCTTTTTTTTGCTTCGTCAATCATATAACTTATAGTTGATGCACGCCTCGCGCATATATCTCTCAAACCGTCTACAACGGGATTCACAATTTTCGCTTCGTTTTTATACTCCATTTTTTATGCTCCTCTCTGTTACGTTATTCCAGTCCGCCAAAGTAAGCGTCTATTACTTTAGGGTCGGACAAAAGCTCCTTAGATTTGCCGGTTAAAACTATTTTTCCCGTTTCCAAAACATATCCCCTGTCTGATATACTGAGAGCCATTCTCGCATTTTGCTCTACAAGAAGTACGGTAGTACCCATCTTTCTTATTCTGAGAATAAGTCTGAATATATCTTCCACAACTATCGGTGCAAGACCGAGTGAAGGCTCGTCCAGCATAAGCAATTTGGGCTTGGACATAAGAGCCCTCGCAACGGCAAGCATCTGCTGCTCACCGCCTGAAAGTGTGCCGGCAATTTGTTTTTCCCTTTCCTTAAGTCTGGGGAACAAATCGTATGCCTGCTCCACGCCCTCTTTTATATATTTTTTATTTATGGAATAAGCTCCCATTTCGAGATTTTCATATACGGTCATTTTCGGAAATATCTGTCGACCTTCCGGCGAAAGCGCTATTCCGTTTTTAACTATAGCCGAAGAGCTTAATTTGCTTATATCATTTCCCTGAAAAAGTATTTCTCCACCGGCAGCCTTAACAACGCCTATTATTGTATTCATTGTCGTTGTCTTTCCAGCTCCATTGGCGCCTATAAGCGTAACTATTTCGCCTTCGTCTATATAAAAGTCTATACCTTGAACGGCCTTGATCGCTCCGTAGTTGACCTCAAGATTTTTTACCTCAAGCATCCTCATCGGTAATAACACCTCCAGCTCCCAAATATGCCTCAATAACCTGAGGGTTAGCTTTTACTTCTTCCGGAAGAC
>URLB01000057.1 GCA_900548595.1 uncultured Eubacteriales bacterium | reverse complement strand
CGTTCCGTCAATGCTTATATTCAAAAACGGAGAAGAAGTAGGAAGAATAGTCGGAGCTCTTCCTCCGACGGAAATTTCCAAAAAAATAGACGAATTAATATAATAAAGCAAAAAGGAATTCCATGAAAGATCATGGAATTCCTTTTTGCTTATATATAATCTATACAACTAACCGCTTTACAATATCAGAAAATCAGATTTTATATTCTTCATAAAATATTTATTCGGAAATTTTCAGATTTGCAATTCTTGCCATTTCGAGAATAGATTCTTTTGAAACTTTCTTTCCCATATATTCAATAAGGTCATCCATATTTCCCGTAAAAATATCAGCCGGTTCATATTTCTTAAGTACTATCTTTTCATCGTCCACAAATATTTCAAGTGTGTCCCTTTTGTTTATATTCAAACTTCTTCTTAATTCTATCGGTAAAACTATACGTCCAAGTTCGTCTACTCTTCTAACTATACCTGTTGATTTCATCCGCTACTCCTCCTTTATATTCCATAATATTCTTAATTATTATAATATCAATTTATGCACTTAATGTCAATAATTGTAATAGCATTTATAATTTAGCGATAATAATATTAAGGAAATATTAATAATATTATTATCAGAGGTGAGATAATGAACTTAATTTGGAGTATTATGATTGTTTTGGGTATACTTGTATCATTTTTTAACGGTAATATATGCGAAATGACCGATTATGTAATAACAGCCGGAAAGGACGCAGTACAACTGGCTTTTACTATGTGCGGAATCGTTCCCGTTTGGTGCGGAATGATGAAAATAGCGGAAAAGTCGGGACTTCTATCGGCATTAAGCAGGCAAATGTATCCTGTAATCGGAAAACTTTTTCCCGACATTCCGAAAAACTCCTCTGCGCTGAAAAATATAACCGCAAATATTACAGCCAATATATTCGGTCTGGGCTGGGCGGCAACACCTGCCGGAATAAACGCCATGAAAGACATGTCCAAATTGAACGGATATAAAAAAACAGCTTCAAAATCAATGTGTATGTTTATGGTGATAAATATGTCTTCGGTTCAGTTAATAACAATAAATATTATCGCATACCGCTCGCAGTTCGGCTCGTCTGCTCCGGCTTCCGTAATCTTTCCCGGGATTATTGCAACCGCAATATCAACCGTTGTCGGAATAGCGGCTGTCAAAGCGGCGGAAAGATTGGTGAAAATATGAATATCATAAACTATATTTCCCAAATAATACTTCCGACACTGTTTATAATTATAATATTATGCGGACTTTCGTCAAAAATCGATATCTTTTCATCATTTGCAGAGGGAGCGATGGAAGGTCTGAAAACGGTAATAGAAATACTGCCGTCGTTAATAGGTCTTATAATGGCTGTAACGATATTCCGTTCATCAGGCGCTATGGATATTCTTATATCGGTATTCGACCCTATTAATAAACTTACCGGCTTTCCCAAAGAGCTGGCTTCACTCGGTATAGTTAAAATGTTTTCTTCATCTGCCGCCACCGGTATTTTACTTGATATATTTAAAAACTTCGGTCCCGACTCCCTTTGCGCAATAGCAGCCTCTATTATGATGTCATGTACCGAAACCGTATTTTATACGCTCAGCATATATACAGGTGCAGCCGGTATCAAAAGTTCCGGTTATACCGTCATATGTGCCGTTATCGCAAACATTGCAGGTATAATCGCCTCTTATGTTATTACATTGGCTGTTTTTTTCTGATAATTGAATTTATCCCGGTAATATGCTATTATAAATTACAGCATATAAAAGATTGTATCCTGTCATATTTTGATTTTTACGGATACTCATCGGGGTGATTTTATTTATGAGTTTAAAAAAGCTCAGTATAATTTTGTTGGTAATTACATTACTTTCAGGATGTTCAGCTGATTCCGACAATAACGAAACTGCTTCATTCAGTATTTCCGCCAAACAGGAAAGTACTTATGACGCTTTAATAGAATCTACCCTAAACTCATTTTATTGGAGATATAATTCATCTTCGGTAAAATATGAGGAAGGTACTGTTCCGACAGATGAAGAAACTTTAAAATGTGCCGCACAGAGCGGATATAACATGTATTCTTCAAGCGGAAACGATTGTATTACCGCCACAGCCGATTTACTTTATTTCAACCGTGAAACGGCAGGAACAGTTTATTTTCATTTTATCGGCAATAATATCGAAGGACTTTATTATATTCCTTCAAATTCCGATAAGCCATGTAATATGTATGTCAGAAATGCATATATATCAGGCACGTCATTTAAAAGCATCGAAACCGAAACCGAGCTTCTGCCGTTTGTCTCAAAAAATTGTCCTAACGTAAATATTGAGGGCATATTCGACTCTATAACCTTGGACGGAGTTTCATATTCAATATTATGCAACGGTACAAAATTGATTATTAACCGCAGTGATAAAACAACGGCTGTCGACTATTATAAACAAATAGACCTGTCTTCTGACGGTCTTATACCTATATCGGCAGCATTTATCGGGAACAGTACAAAAATCGCCGTTTTATACGGTACTGCCGCTTATTCCGAAGACGGAGCCGAGCCGATAACAGTTCCGCAAAAAATAGTTATGTTTGATGAAAACTTTAATATAACCGACAATGAAATAGCGGCGGAAGACAGCGATTTATATTCTGTCGGATATGATAACGGTTATCTTATGGTTGCCAGAAGCCGCTCCATCGACTTTTATCCGATAGCCGAAAACGGAGTCGGCTCAAAAGAGACAAGCTGTTATATCGGCAGGTCTATAATAGGCATGAATATATCCGACTTGGACGGCGACGGAGAAACAGAATACATATTTACAGACGGCATGGATATATTTATTTACAGAAAATCAGGTTCGGTATTGAAATGTATATGGAGTACGCACCTTTCCATTGACAGCTTTGAAAAATATATCTATACCGGAGATTTAAACGGCGATGGAGTTGAAGAAATATATGTTTTTGATTCAACAGGTACAACTTCCAGGTATTTAATCGGTGAATCTGGATTATATACGGGAAATGAAAATATAGACTACGGCGAGCGTTATCATGTGTCGGATTTTAACGGGGACAGTAAAAATGATTGTTTTATAATCCGCGGTGCAGATGTAAACACACAGGAAATGCGCATTGTAGACTGAAAGGACGATTATAAATTGGAATCCACGGAAGAGCAGGATATAAAATATATGAGAGAGGCTGTAAACGAAGCTTCAAAAGCAATCGAAAGCGGCGAAGTGCCCATAGGCTGTGTAATAGTTTATAAAGATGAAATTATAGGAAGAGGTCATAATCTGAGGAACAGTAAGAAAAACCCTCTTTGCCATGCGGAAATTTCCGCAATAAACGAAGCGGCAGGCTTTATGGGAGATTGGCGTCTTGAAGAATGTACGTTGTATGTAACAGTAGAACCATGTCCCATGTGTGCCGGAGCAATTGTACAGGCTAGGATACCGAGAGTAGTATTCGGTACTCCCAATGTTAAAGCCGGATGTGCCGGTTCTATACTGAATATACTTAACGAACCTAAATTTAATCATCAGGTAGATGTTACATGCGGTGTTCTCCGTGAAGAATGCGCCGCCCCCATGAGTGAATTTTTCAAGCGTTTCAGAAAGAAAAATAAAGAAACATGCTGTTAATATAAAAATGCTCCGAGCTATTAAACTCGGAGCATTTTTATAATTTTCTTTATCCGAATACATGCCTTCCTATCTGCATCTTTATCGGTATTGACCATATCCATTTTGATGTTGCCGTTGACGGATTCCAAAAATACAGCGACCCGTCGGTAGGATCCCACCCGTTTATCGCATCCATTGCAGCTCTTAGCGCAGACTCGGTTGGTATAAGATTAATCTGTCCGTCTCTCACAGAATCAAAAGCGCCACTCTGATATACTACTTCTGCTATCGTATTGGGGAACTTATCGCTTTCTACCCTATTAAGAACTACAGCCCCTATTGCAACCTGTCCCGTATACGGCTCGCCTCTCCCCTCTCCGTTTATAACGGCAGCCAGCGTATATAAATCATTTTCATAATTTACGTCTAAAGTTATTCCCAACTTTTCCAACGTAGCGTCTCCGACTATGCCGTCAGGTTCCAGACCGTTTGACGCCTGAAAACTGACAACCGCATTATATGTATTGCTTCCGAATATTCCGTCTATATTATCGGAAAAATAGCCGAGATCCTTAAGTCTATGCTGTATCCTGGCAACTATGTTTCCGCTGGAACCCCAATAATACACAGCCACATCTTCCACCTCTCTTATTTTATAAGTATATGAGTGCATCATATAATTTACATAAAATATAATAATTACTGTAATTTTTTTAATTTGTTATGGAATTCCACCACTCCACCGTTTTAAATTTTATTTCGGGAACAACATTATCCGACGAAAGCACAACCACTTCATATCCGTCTTCCGTAAGAACGTCTCTCAGCATATCGGCGTCGGCGTACTCCAGACTCTCCCCGTTTAAACATAACGGCGGATACATTACGCACCACCAGTTATGTCCTTTTCCGCTTCCGATAATTACACGAAGCGATTTATAATCCCCTTCCGGAAAAGCGGCGTTTCCGTAATAACGTACAGGATAATGCTCGTCTGAAAGTTCTGTTCTTACGCTGTAGTTAAAGCCTTCTGCCTTTATTGTTTTCTCTGCGACTCTGTTTATTTCCTCAATATGAGAGCTTAAATATTTTTCCGCTTCATTTCTATCAGAACAAACTCCCATGTTGTCACTAAGGTATAAAAGTATTTCATCTCTGACTTTCAGCTTAAGCTGTTGGTCAAATTCTTCGTCGCTGTTTGCCAAAACATGAAATCTTATAACCGCTTCGGATATTTCACTGCTTACACGCTCCGAATACGATTTTACCGAAAATATAAATGCAATAATTATTCCTAATATAATTGAAACCGCTATAATTTTTCCGTCTTTTTTTATTTGTTTAATAATTTTTTCCATTATGTAATTCCTCCCTTTATAAAAGAGAGGATATCCAAAAACAATTATTTTATAACTCCCGTACCGATAATTTTTACATCTGCATTTATTTTGAAGCTTTTGCTTCCCATATTCCCATCATCGGTTACTCCTATAAAATCAGCGTTTAATTCACGCGCCTTATTTATTGTATTTTCCAAATTTTCTTTTATTACTTTCTCAAGGATTTTTTCGGAATTTTTTATATCGCTTTCATTTACATTTTCAATATTACATTCAGCCTCTACATTAAATATCCTGACTCCGTTTTCATCGTCAAACGAAATTTTTTCTTTCTTAACTATAGCGGTTATCGTTCCGTCTGAAACGGTTTCGCCTTTGGCTTCCTCCGCAAACCATTTTGCTCCGATAATATCCTCACCGGTTATATGCCCTGCATAATTTCCTTTTTTAAATACTTCTCCGCCCGATATAAAAATATGCTCTCCGTCGGAAATAACCGACGGTATTATGAAAGTCTTTTCCTCCCTTAAACATTCCACCAAATTTTCAAAATCCATATATCCTTTCATATCAGCGTCGGCGTCATTGTTATTATAGTAATCCCATAAATAAAGACCTCCCTCGGAGTTTTTACTCATTATGTCTTCCACCGTTTTAGCCGCTGTCGAATTGGCCGCAAATACTATTACTTTCGTATTAATATCTTCCATTCTTTCAATGTTATAAACCGTTTCTTTAAGCAATTCACCGTCTGATACTAAGTCTTTACCTAAAACGGCAGCTTTAAGCTGTCCGAAATATATCTCTTTATCAGAATATCGGTCGGCCGTCCTCTTCATCTCCAGTATTGTGTTTCCCGAAGAAATCATCGTTTTCTGTTCTTCGCTTTCTTTTCCTATATCATTTTCGAGTTTTGCTTCTCCCACAGTTAAAAAGTATTTTCCGTTGTTCCCTACAACATCATACTTACTTGTTATAAATTCTTCGTTTCGTCCGCTGTCTATTCCCATTAACACGACATACCGTCTGTCTTCGGTTTCGGTCTTATCATAACAACCGCTGAGTACTAAAGAAATAACCGAAGCCGCCATAATAATTTTTTTCATAGTTCTGCCCCCTTACCTGCAAAAATAAAGCTGATCAGAGGAACGGCTATACCGAATATAATCAGCGAAGCTTCCCCTACTGTATAAAGCAGCTGAACGGTCTCGGTCGTATTCACCGGCACGAAGGAAACCGCCAAAGCCGCCAAGGCCCCCAATATAGTTTGTATACTACTGTTTTTTTCAAAGCTTATTGCATTTCCAAATGCGTATACTCCGAAGCTTACTGCAATGAACACGGCAAATATCCACATTCTGAGCATAAAAACATCCTGCTTATCCCCAAATATAAACTGTAAATTAACAGTATCCATAATATTAAGTGCAGGAAACATTCTTAAAGACGTATCTGTAAGACCAAACTTTGATACGGAAATATATGTGAACACTATAACCGCTATCTCAGCTATTATTACAGCATAAACCGCTTTTTTATTCCTATCGGCTCCATCGGTATGCGGAAGTATAAAAAACAGAGATTGAACACCGCCAAACATACATGAGCATTTTATGCCGTTTAATATAATATTTTCCGAAGGCTGTGCAAATGCCGCGCTCAACAATCCTCCGCCTGCGTCAATCATACATAAAACCGTTGTAATAGCGGCATTGACCGCGACAATCAGAAACATTATCTCGCTTGTACTTCCCAACGTCTGTTTTCCGAGCAAAGCCGAATACAAAGCTGCCAAAACAAATACCGCCGATACAATCCACATCGGCGTATCCGAGAGTATATACAATCCTATTGCTTCGCTTAAAAGCCTTATATTTATTCCCGAATATACAATCATGCTGATTCCTGATAAAATATATACCGCTTTATAAATTACGTTTGAGCTTCTCAATCTTTTTTCGGCAATACAAATAAAAATACACTCTGCCAATACTATTGCCGCCCCTATAATTACGCTATATATATTGTAAACCGAGGCTGACGGCATTCCGATCAATGCCGATGAAAATATCCACAGTATAATGAGAGCCTGCATCTGCCTTACTGAAATTCTGCCGTTTGTAAACAGCATATCAAGACCTCCTTGTCCTGTTTTTTCTTGAAGCAAAAATCGGACGTTTTTTCAACATAAACAGAGGCATACGCACAATGCTGTCTTTCAAATCGTCCCAGCCTTTTTCCGACGCCGAACAGTACGGATACATATACGGTATTCCACAGCTCTCCAACGAACATAAATGTACAAATGTAAGTATTATTCCTACCCAGAATCCAAATAAACCCAACAGCGATGATAATATCAAAATCAGATATTTTGACAGTCTTATACCGTTTACCATAGCCTGATTTGGAATAACAAACGTACATATTCCGGCAACTGCCGATACAATAACAACAACAGGTCCAACCAGTCCTGCTTCTACAGCCGCCTGTCCTATAACTATACCTCCTACTATTCCGAGAGTTGACCCTATCGGCGATGGCAAACGTATCCCCGCTTCTCTTAAAAGCTCGAATGCAATTTCCATTATAAATACTTCAGTTACCGCTGAAAAAGGTACGTTTATTCTTGTTCCTGCTATTTTCAGAACTACTTCAACAGGCAGGAGGTTAGGATTATACAACGTCAAAGCTATATATAATCCCGGCAGCGCAAGCGCGATAAATGCAGATATATATCTTAATATTCTAATAAAACTCATTATTTCCCAGCGGTCGTAATAATCCTCTGCCGCTTGAAAAAAGGTATTCAACGTCGATGGAAGCATAAGAACCAGCGGCGAATTATCCACCGCAATCGCAATTCTTCCCTCCAAAAGCGCTGCCGACGCCTTATCCGGTCTCTCTGTCATCTGTACCTGAGGAAAGGGCGACCACCATTTGCGCTCCGACATCTGCTCTATATACCCTGCGTCTAAAATAGCGTCAACGTTTATATTTTTCAGATTTTTTTTAATCTTTTCTACTATTTCGGGTCTTGCCACACCGTCGATATACATAACGGCAACGTCCGTTTTACTTCTCCTGCCTATTTTGCTTCTCACTACTTTCAAATTTGTATCTCGTATTCGTCTTCGCATAAGAACTACATTACTGCTTACGGATTCGGCAAAGGCGTCTTTAGGTCCTTGTACCACAACCTCATTCTCGGCTGTCGGTACGCCTCTTGTCGGCCATCCCTTTGTAGACGCAACCAAAGCCTTATCGTTTCCATCGGCAAATATAACCGTATCTCCCAAAAGAATTGACGTAAATAAATTTTCAAAATCATTTTCCTCGCTTATTTCGCCTATGCTTATGGCTTCCTCCATAAGCTTGTCCAATATATTTATATCCGACGTTACCCTTGTCCTGTTCATCAGATTTGTCATAATAGAATTTTCTATTACATCCGTGCTTACTATGTTGTCTATATAAACCAAAAGCATATCTATATTTTTATCATATCCGGCTTTAAAAGGTCTGATAATAATATCTCCGCAGTCTTTGAACGTATCGCTCAAAATTCTTTTATTTGTTTCAAGATTATCTGATACAAACAACTCATTCACCTCTTTCAGATATATATTGCACCGAAAAAAGGAAATTTATACTTATTGATTAACCTCGGCTGCCGACAGCATTTTAAACAGAAGCCAATCGAAAGAGCTTTTTTATATTAAGCAAAAAAATAACCGCTGTTTCAATCCTCTGAAAGTGCGGTTAAAAATTTATTCGTTCTAAAATAATCCTGCTATTTTCTGCATTTCTTCAGCTTTTGTATTCGGAAGAACATGAGCGTATAAGTCCATTGTCATAGAAAGGCTGGAATGTCCCAATATCGTTTTCAATACCTGCGGAGGCATGCCGTTTTCTATACATCTCGTCGCAAACGTATGTCTCAGCGTATGCGGATGTACATGTTCAAACTCTATTCCGAAACTGTTTATTTTGTCCACCGTCCTGTTTAACATTCTGCTGTATGATGAATTGGATACCGGGGTTCCGCGCCTTGATTTAAAAACAATATCTTCAAAATCGTCTCCCATTTTATTTTCATCGTTCTTAATCAATTTTTTTCTTTTCTCTTCATCTTTTATTTCAATAAAAATTCTCTCAACATTTTCAAGCATAGGTATATCGCGTTTGCTTGATTTTGTCTTCGGCGTATCCTTAAACAGCTTTCCCGTTACTTCTGTCAGCGTACCCGTAACATGTATTATCTTGTTTTCAAAATCTATATCTTTCCACTCCAAGGCTCTCAGTTCGCCTGTCCGCAGTCCTGTACTCAGCGATACCTCTATAAGTTTTCTAAGAGTTCCGGATGAATATTTCATCAACAGCTCCTGCTCGTACAATGTAAGAACCCTTCTTTCCGTTTTTTCCACTCTTGCCTTTGGTATTGTAGTCAAAGGTATAGGATTTTTATTTATTATTTGGTTATTATAAGCTTGTTTAAACATTCCCGACAGTATTGTCGAAACTATGGCTACTGTTTCCGTTCCTTTAAGGTTGTTATACAGCTTTTGTATATGCTCCGGTCTTATATCTTTCAGTCTTTTTTCTCCGTAAATTTTTTCTATGTGCTTTTTATATGCGGAAATGTATCTGAAAATTGTTGTCTCTTTTACACTGTTTCTTTTATACTCATCTATCCATATTCTAAACCACGCATTAACCGTTATATTTCTTTCCTTTGTATACGCTCCGTGTCGAACCTCATATTTCAAATCAGACATTCTTTCCTGCACTTTTTCAATATCATGGTCATACAGGCAGTATTTTTCGCCTTTATACTGAAATCTTGCCATATACCGACCGTCAGGACGCTGAGTAATCCCTTTGGGCAACCCTTTTGAGCCCATCTGCCAGTCACCTCGTTTATTTTAATTTTTCAGCCTTATTACATAATCTTTCAAAATTACCAATGTTTATATTATATACTAAGGTAAAAAAAATTAAAATAAAAAGGAGCCGGATTTTAATCCAAGCTCCCCAAATCCAATTATGCCCTTATCATATCTTCTGCCATATCCACAAGAGTATCCATATCCACAGTATCATCTCCGGCTATAATGTCGAATACAAGATTTCCCTCTTCCCATGTTACTTGTCTCATAGTTTTTACTTCAACATCTTCCGTACCATAGCTGAATACTAATTTGCCGGCTTCCTCATCCTTAATATCCTGCTCTGTTTTTTCATAATCGGGCGGAACAAACTTGAAAACCTGTTCTATTGTATAAACAGTTGTTCCGTCAATATCTACGCAAGGTTTATCTTCCGGCATATCTGTAATGTCCGCTATCGGCTCCACATATAACGACGCATATTTGTCTCCGTTTGCGTAATCCAGATTTAAAAAATTATAATCTCTTATTTTATTGCCTTCTTCATCTGCAGCATCTCCCTCTCCGACAAGTCCTTTTTCAAAAGCATATCCTCCGAGCGTTTCGGGATATTTAACATCAAAGTTTTCTTTATCGCTTTCCGCCTGGATTTCCTCTATGCTGTAAACCATATCATCAAGATAGCTGTGTCCTGTTATGCTTGCCACTTTTCCCGCTGCAACCGCCGTAACTCCAATTGCCATAACAGCGGCAGCTGTAATTATAACCTTTTTCTTTAAACTTATCCTTGACATATTTTTTTCCTCCCGATTTGATATTTTACTCAAAGCGGAATTTACACTGTTGTGGAATTCTTCGGGACATTCTCCGAAAGCCTTATCCCAATCTATTTTTTTCATATAAGACACCCCTCTTTTTATATATCAGCATCCTGCAGCATGTTTCTTAAAAGCGTTCTACCCTTATACAGCCTACTTTTAACAGTACCCGACGGTATTTTCATCATATAGCCTATTTCATCAACTCCGTAACCTTCTATATAATGAAGCACTATTACCATTCTTATTTTTTGCGGAAGTTCCATTACGGCGTTTCTCAGTTCAGTATCTATACCGTTGTCGGAATATTCTTTATCGGCCATATACTCTTCAAAAGAAACCATTCCTTTTCTCTTTCTCAGCAAACGGTAGCACTCGTTTATAAGTATTCTTATAAGCCAGGTTTTAAAAAACTGTTCGTTTTTCAATGATGAAATTTTATCGTAAGCAATTAATATGGCTTCTTGGACTGCGTCCTCACAGTCTCCTTCGTTAATTACTATTGATTTAGCAACCCTGTACAATGAAGTTTCCGCCTCCAGCACACGCTGTGTAAATTCCTGCTTATCCATTGTTTTTCTCCTTCTGTAAAACTACGACGTCGTAAATGAATTGCTCTTCATTTTGTTTTACACTAATTAGAGTATATTGATACCAATTCGGTTCATTTTATTTTAAATTTTTTACCTCTGTAACTATTTTGGTTTGTCCGCATAGTATATAGTACAAAATATCAAGGGAGTAATTTTAAATGGCATGTTGTAATTGTTCAACAGGTAACACTTCAAACTCATGCGGCTGCAACAGAGGATGCGGCTCTAACTCATCAAACGCTTGCTGTCCAAACGTACAGGGAAACTCAACAGGATGTCCAAACTGCTGCGGATGCGGATGTAATCAGGGTAATGGCTGTGCAAACTGCTGTAACCGTAACTGCTGCTGCAGAAACTGCGGATGTAACTCAAATCAGTCAAACAACTGTTCAAACTGCAGATAACATCCAAAAAGCCCCGGTATCCCCGGGGCTTTAAGCTTTTAATTGTATCCGAAAAGCGTCGCTATCACTTCTCTGATTGTTTTCATTTCATATACGTTTATTCCTTGAGGCTTTTTGATATTGCCTTCAGACCTTGCTATATAAACATTTTTAAATCCCATTCTTGCCAATTCCCGTATTCTCGATTCTATAGCCGGAACTTTTTTCAGTTCTCCCGTAAGACCTACATCTGCTATAAAAGCAATATCGTTTTGTATAGGCTTATCAAAAATAGAGGAAACTATACTCATCATCACCGCAAGATTTACCGATTGTTCTTTCGGTTTCAGTCCGCCTGTAATTTTTATGACTATGTCTCTGTCATATAATTTTATTCCACATCTTACCTCAAGTATAGATACAAGCGTATTAAGCTGTTCCCGCCTAAGCGATTCCCCTATTCTGGACGGGTAAGCCATAAAAGTTTTTGAAACAAGGCTTTCTATTTCGCATATTATAGGTCTGGAACCCTCTCTCACTACCGTTAATGCGCTTCCCGATACAGATTCGTTCATTGCCCTTTTTGTCATAAAAAACTCACTTGGATTCTCAATTGAAATAAGTCCCTTCT
>URLB01000056.1 GCA_900548595.1 uncultured Eubacteriales bacterium | reverse complement strand
TGCATCGAGCATAAGACCGCCTACAAAGATTTCATAAACACCGCCGATTACTCCGTTTCCTCTCATAAGTGTTGTAAGGATAAATACAACAGCAATGTAGATTACGGGGATTCTCCAACTTATTACATGTTTAACTATAAGATAGATACCTCCGATAAGAAGTGCGATAGCACATGTCTCACCGATACATCCGCCTACGTTTCCGATAACGGCATTTTTAATAGCATCTGCATTTACAACCACTGTTCCCGCTTTAAGTTCTGCAAGAGGTGTAGCATATGTAGAAGCGTCTACTACCATTCTTCCAGCTGCGAAAGCGCCGCCTGTTGTCTGTGTAGGATATGCGGCAACAAGGAACGCACGTCCGATAAGTGCAGGGTTGATAAAGTTCTGGCCGAGACCGCCGTAGAACTGTTTACCAAGTACGATTGCTACAAAGCTTCCTACTACAGGCACCCACCATGATGCTGTTACAGGAAGGTTAAGAGCAAGAAGAAGACCTGTAAGCACAGCTGAAAAATCGCTTACTGTAACAGGCTTTTTAAGTATTTTTTCATATCCCCACTCAAATACAACAGAGGATACGATAGAAATTGCTATAAGCATTAATGCTTTGATACCAAAATAGTATATACCCATTACTGATGCCGGTATAAGAGCTATAACAACATCACGCATGATGCTCTGAATTGACTCTTTTGAACGGACATGAGGGGTACCTGATACTATGATTGAACTACTCATTTTACTAATCCCCCTTATTATTTTTTCTCAGCTGCTGCCCTTGCGGCTGCCGCAGCTGCTGCTCTTCTTCCGCCCTCAATCTTCTTCATAGCTCTGATAGACTGGGCAAGCTGTCTCTTAGCCGGACACTCGAATGAACATGAACCGCATTCGATACAGTCCATACCGTGAAGGTTGCCGAACTCTTCCGCAAGACCCTTTATTGCAAGTCTGTTAAGTTCAAGCGGCATAAGACCCATAGGACAGTGCTCTACGCACTTACCGCAACGGATACAGCCTCTTTCAGGTGGAATATAAGCTTCTTCTTTTGTAAAGCAAAGAAGACCGGATGTTGTCTTTGTTGAAGCAACATCGAGAGTATACATAGCAGGTCCCATCATAGGGCCGCCGGCGATGAATTTAGCGGGTTCTTCTTTAAAACCGCCAATAGCTTCCATAAGGTCGGAAATTTTCATACCGATTTTCATCTGGTAGTTTCCGGGATTCTTAGCTGCGCCGCCCGATACTGTTATTACTCTTTCCATAAGCGGTTTGCTTTCGAATATAGCGTCGCCGATAGCCATAACAGTAGCTACGTTGTCTACTATACATCCTACGTCGGCAGGAAGTGAAGGAGGAGTTGTTGAAGGAACTTCTCTCTTTGTTATAGCGTAAATAATCTGTTTCTCAGCGCCCTGAGGATACTTCATCTGAAGTTCCGCAACTTCGATATTTGGAATATCCTTTACCATTTCGCTCATTACTTTAATAGCTTCGGGTTTGTTGTTTTCGATACCGATAACACCCTTAGCATTAGGATGAAGTTTGAGCATTATCTTAAGACCTCTGATGATCTTCTCAGGCTGCTCAAGCATTACTCTGTAGTCGCATGTAAGATACGGCTCACACTCTGCCGCATTGATGATTATATAATCAATCTTCTTGTCCGGCGGCGGAGCAAGTTTGATATGTGTAGGGAAACCGGCGCCGCCGAGTCCTACAACACCTGCAGCCTTGATAGCTGCACAGATGTCGGCATTGGACATGTTTTCGTAGTCCAGAGCCTTTCCGATACCGTCAGCCATGTCATACTTTCCGTCGTTTTCGATAACGATAGTCTTTACCGTAGCTCCGCCCGGTGTAAGCATGGGTCTGATATCTTTTACAGTTCCTGAAACGCTTGAGAAAATAGGTGAAGATACAAATGCACCTGTTTCTGCAATTTTCTGTCCCGCCTTAACATAATCGCCTACAGCAACTATGGGCTCGCAGGGAGCGCCTATGTGCTGAGACATGGGATAGAACATTTCGGAATTTTCTTTTGGGAGTATCACTTCGATAGGTTTGTCAGCGGAAAAACGCTTACAATCATCCGGGTGAACTCCTCGTTTGAAGGTTAAAGCTTGCATATTATCCCCCTCTGTTCTAGGAATTTTTTGTACACGAATGCCTTATTTTCGCGTACCAGAACTTATTGTACTTTTTATGAAAACTATAATTGCATAAAAATCAGCAGTACTATTTTAATACAAATCGCGCGACTTCTCAACAAAAAATTTCAAAAATCTTAATTTATAATTAAAATTATGAAAAATTTTTATTTGTCAAAATCTTTTTAGGTTTTTTTTGTTGATTTGTATATTATTTAAAATAAGCAACGCTAATTTTATACATTTTAAACCAAAATAATTTATTATGTACTCTGTTACGGTATTAATTCTACCCTAAACCTAATTAAAAGTAAATGTAAATATCTGTTTTATGTTTATTATTTGACATTCTTTACTATAATAAATTAAGATAAAAACAATAATCATTGCATATATTCGTTATATATGTCCGAAAAACCAATTTCAATAATACGTTTTGTTTTTTTATGCTATAATATTATTAAAATTTATTTTGCGGGAGGCGGCCGATATGGAACTTAATTTGAATACCGTGCAAAAACTTACGTTAGCGCATCGTATGGTTCTTTCCGCGCAAATTCTGCAAATGAGTTCTCTTGAACTTAACGATTATCTTAAAGAACTAAGCGAGAACAATCCTCTTGTAGAATATAAAGAAAAATCGGCGTCGGAAACCGATTTTAATATAATCGCAAAAAAACTCGACTGGCTCGGCTCTTCCGACGAGCAAAACAAATATTACTATAATGAAGATAAGGAAGACGAGAACGACAAGTGGAACTTTTCTCCCGAACAGAACGAATCTTTGGAGGAACACCTTCTTGCCCAGATTAATACCCAGCGATTGGAAAAAAGCGTCCGAGCCGCGGCAATTTTTGCCGCAAAAAGTTTAGATGAAAACGGTTATCTTGCGGAAACAGCCGACAGCATAGTAAGTCTTACGGGCATAGAAAAAATTTCCGTTGAAGCAGGAATACGGCTTCTTAAAACTCTTGATCCAATCGGCGTCGGAGCGTCCGATTTAAAAGAATGCCTTTTGCTGCAACTTCTTTCGGAAGATATTCCCGACACGACAGCCGTTGCGATTGTTGAGAATTGCCTTGAGCTTCTGGCAAAAAACAGTCTTAAAACCATAGCCCGTAAACTCGAAAAACCGTTGGAAAAAGTAGTTAAATCAGCTCTGAAAATCAAAAGTCTTAATCCCAAACCGAGTCGTGGCTTCTCCTCTGACAATAACTTAGAATATATAACGCCCGACGCATATATTTATAAAAGTCCCTATGGCAATTACGAAATCAGACTTAATGACTATTACTCGCCTTCAATCAAAATAAACGGATATTATAAATCCATTATCAAAAACAGCGACAGCAATGAAGCCAAAGAGTATGTAAACGAAAAATTAAGCCAAGCGCAGTGGGTAATAAAATGTATAAATAAACGAAACTCTACTTTGATGTCAACATTGGAGCTTATACTGGAAATGCAAATGCCGTTTTTTGAAAAAGGTATAGGCAATCTTCTTCCCATGAAGCTTGCCGACATAGCCGAAAGGCTTGATATACACGAAAGTACTGTCAGTCGGGCTGTCAGGGATAAATATATTCAATGTAGTTGGGGCATATTCCCAATGAATTATTTTTTCTCATCGGCAGTACACAAAACAGATTGTTCGGACGCAGATATATCTCGGGAAAACGTTAAGCTTCGTATAAAAGAAATAATATCCGCCGAGGATAAACATAAGCCTCTCAGCGATAGGGAGATAACGGCTATTCTTGAAAAAGAGAATATACGCATTTCAAGGCGTACAGTAACAAAATACAGGGAATCTCTCGGTATTGCCGGAACCGGTATGAGAAAAAGCTATTGATATGCGGAGTTTTGTCCGTTGTTTATATAAGTTTTTGCCGAATATACGGTTAAACTTTTCAAAAATCGTTGACAAAGGGTTATTCTGTTTAATATAATCAATTCGTTGATATTGTAAAAGGCGATAAAAGAAATAGTAAACAGTTATAAGCGTTCCCAGAGAGAAGGTCATTTACAGCTGCAAGACCTTTGTCCGCCGTCTGTTGAAGCAGTCTTTTGGGTAACCGGCCGTTCGGCGGAAATTTAAGTATGCCGTTCCGTAATCCCTGCGTTAAAGGGCAAAGGTGATATCCGTTTGTGATATAACCAGGGTGGTACCGCGAGGATTTAATGCCCCGTCCCTGTAGTAATATGCAGGAACGGGGCTTTTTTAGTCCATGACTGCCGATAAAGTTATAAATCGTCAAATTTAAATAAAATGGAGGAATCAGTTTATGAAACCAATGGGTGTAAACGAAGTCAGAGAAAGTTTTCTCGCTTTCTTTGAAAGTAAAGATCATCTCAGGCTGCCTAGTGCTTCGCTTGTTCCGCACAACGACAAGAGCCTTCTTCTTATAAATTCGGGAATGGCTCCGCTCAAGCCTTATTTTACCGGACAGGAAATACCGCCGAGAAGACGTGTTACTACATGTCAAAAATGTATCCGTACAGGCGATATTGAAAACGTAGGAAAAACAGCACGTCATGGCACATTTTTTGAAATGCTCGGAGACTTTTCTTTCGGAGACTATTTTAAAGAAGAAATAATTCCATGGGCATGGGAATATGTAACGGAAGTACTTGAAATACCTAAGGACAGACTTTATGTTACGGTTTACGAAAACGACGACGAGGCAGAACAGATATGGCATGAAAAAGTCGGCGTCCCTATGGACAGAATAGTGCGTCTCGGAAAAGAAGATAACTTCTGGGAACACGGAGTAGGTCCCTGCGGTCCATGCTCTGAAATATACTATGACCGCGGTGAGGAATACGGCTGCGGCAAGCCGACATGTGGAGTAGGCTGCGACTGCGACAGATATATGGAATTCTGGAATCTTGTATTCACACAGTTTGACAGACAGGAGGACGGAAGCTATCCTCGTCTTGCAAAGCCTAACATAGATACGGGCATGGGTCTTGAACGTATGGCTACGATAATGCAGGGCGTAGACTCTATTTTCGACGTAGATACAATAAAAGCTCTCCGCGACGCTGTTTGTGCCGTTGCAGGAGTTGAATACGAAAAAGACCATAATACAGACGTAAGCGTGCGTGTAATAACGGACCATATAAGAAGCGTTACATTTATGACAGCAGACGGCGTTCTTCCTTCAAACGAGGGCAGAGGCTACGTTCTCAGAAGACTTCTCAGACGCGCCGCAAGACACGGAAGACTTCTCGGTATAAATAAAACATTCCTTGCGGATTTGTGTAGGGTAGTTATAGAAACATCAGGCGACGCTTATCCCGAACTTGTTGAAAAGCAGGATTACATCTACAAGGTAATAACAGTTGAAGAAAACAGTTTCTATAAAACAATAGACAAAGGTATGGAAATCCTTAAGGCTGACATTGAAGAAATAAAAGCTGCCGGTGAAACAATCATAAAAGGCGAAAAGTCATTCAGACTTTACGATACTTACGGCTTCCCTATCGACCTTACAAAGGAAATACTCGAGGAAGAAGGTCTCGGTCTCGACGAAGAAGCATTTAAAAACGAAATGCAGCTTCAGAAGGAAAGAGCAAGGGCCGCAAGAGAAGTCGATACCTATATGGGCGCCGACGAAACGGTATATCATCAGCTTGATACCGCTATGGTTACAGAATTTACAGGCTATGACGGAGCGCCCGTTACCGATGCAAAGGTAATTGCTTTGGTAGTTAATAACGCCGTTGCAGACAGCGCTTCAGCCGGAGACGAGGTTTCCGTTTTCCTTGACAAAACACCTTTCTATGCGGAAAGCGGCGGACAGGTAGGCGATAACGGTATAATAAAAACAGAAATGGGTACTGTTGAAGTAACAGACTGTATAAAAGTAATAGGCGGTAAGATAGCTCATATCGGAACGGTTTCCGAAGGCAGCATTTCCGTAGGAGATTCCGCTGCGGCTGAAATAGACAGAGTAAGAAGACTTTCAACATCAAGAAACCACTCTGCTACTCATCTTCTTCAGAAGGCACTTCGTACGGTTCTCGGAACACATGTCGAACAGGCAGGTTCATACGTAACTCCTGACAGACTTCGTTTCGACTTCACACACTTTGCCGCAATGACTCCCGAAGAAATACAGCAGGTAGAGGACATAGTAAATGAAAAAATACTCGAAAGTCTTCCTATATCAGCTACTCAGGAAAGCATAGAAGACGCAAGAAAGCTCGGAGCTATGGCTTTATTCGGAGAAAAATACGGAAATATCGTCCGTGTTGTAAATATGGGCGGTTACAGCATAGAGCTTTGCGGAGGAGCGCATCTTGATAATACCGCACAGGTAGGCTCATTCAAAATCGTTTCCGAAAGCGGTATCGCTTCAGGCGTAAGAAGAATAGAGGCTCTTACAGGAGCGGCTGCTCTTAAGCACTACCGGCATCAGGAAGAGTCTCTCAAAGCCGTTTGCAAGGCTGTCAAGAGCAATCCCGAAAACATGGTCAAGAGAGTCGAGGCAGTAATAGCCGAACAGAAACAACTTGCAAAAGAGCTTGAATCGCTTAAAGCAAAAATGGCAGGCGGAGCTGCCGACAGCATACTTGCAAACGCCGTTGAAGTTAAAGGTATAAAGCTTGTAGCGGCAGAGGTTAAAGAAGCCGACGCCAATGCTCTCAGAACAATGGGAGACCAGCTTAAAAACAAGCTCGGAAGCGGCGTAGTTGTTCTTGCTTCCGCAAACGGCGGAAAAGTGAACCTTCTTGCAATGGCTACAGACGACGCCGTTAAAGCAGGAGCTCATGCCGGTAATATTATCAAAGCTGCGGCTGCCGTATGCGGCGGTGGTGGTGGCGGACGTCCCAACATGGCTCAAGCAGGCGGAAAAGACGCCTCAAAAATTACGGAAGCTTTAACAAAAGCAAAAGAAGTTCTTGAAGGACAGTTATAATAAACCAAAAGCGTACCTTTTAAGGTACGCTTTTTCAGTATAAGATATTAATTTCCGCTTATCTCCTGTTCTTTATATTTTCCGAGTCTTAAAAAATGTCTGATTGAATTAGCGGTAAAAACGCCTGCCAAAACCATAGACGGCTTTGCACTGCTGCTGCTCCAATTTATCGCCGTTCTTCCTCCCCCGAGAAAAGGCAGTTTTATAACCATTTTTACGGCAAGAACTGTAAATACCGCTATGCCTATTCCTACCGCAAGGCTGAGTACGGCGATAGTCATTGTTTCTTTTCTGTCGTTTCCGACTGTAAAAACAGCACACGCTGAAAAAATACCGGCTAAAAAAATAAGTATATACGGTAACCACCATAACAGCATCACATATTTATCTCCTGCATAAAACGTAAATTCAAGCTGTTCGGTAGTGTATCCGTAAACCATGCAGTAAACTATCATTATCAAAAACGAAGCCGTTGCAAATACCGAAAACATAATGCTTTTTCTCATCAAGACCACCTCTGATAATTTTCTATGATAGTTTCACTGACTCTGAATATCCACGGTTCCGACATTCTGACAATATGGCACTCCATTGCCGCCGCCACATAACAAGTCGGGTCCTCACTGCTTACAAATTTATCAAATTCGGTTCTATTCTTAAAATTGTATACATCATCACTTATTTTAATATCATTTCTCACTTGTTTCTTAGCTTCATCACCGTCAATGCAAACCACATCATAGGTTTTGTCATATATAGTAACTGTTTTATCAATAATTTCCCATTCTCCGCTTACCCTTTCCAGTAAATACGTTTCGTAATAGTCATATCCGTTCCAACCAACGCCGGTAGTATACTCCATGTAAAGAGTTGCTTTTACTGAAATCGTCTTATCATACTCCGTATTTTTTGAAGTCCCCGACGGTATCCATTCTTCCTCTTCTGCCGGAACTTCAAAGTCCCCTTGTAACGTCAATCCTTTTTTAACCGTTTTATCAGTTGTATTTACATTCAGTATTTTTGTTGTCCGGGTACAGTTTAAAAGTTCGGTTTCGTATACGGTTCCCGTTTCGGCGTTTTCTATTTCAACCCTTACGCCGTTATCCGAATATAAGTTTTCGGCGGAAACATCATTTTGAATAATCTTATTAATACAGCAGAAACATACGGCGGCAGCCGTCATACATAAAACTACTCTCTTTTTTATAATGCTCCCCTCTCTCATACAGGCAGAGCCTGTCAAAACGTATTCGTAGACTTTATATGTTATATTTTATCAAAAAAATGGTTTTTCGGTCAAAATTCCTATTGTATCGTCTTTTGTCGGTTATAGTCATTTTTTTCGTATGTTTTTATTTAATATATCTATAATTAAAATCTTTAATCATAACCGCACACTTGGAAACATTGTATTTTCAGCCTCTGATTTATACATATTCAATATAATTTAATACTTGTGTTTTTACACTTTCACCACAATTTAACCGTATTTATAATTTTTGCGAAACTACATGCATATAAAAAAGCGCCCTAAACGAGCGCTTGTAAACTTTAAATTATTTCGGCTTCCATCCTGTTTTTCATGTGTTTCTCAAATACCAGTAAGAAAATAGTTGTTGACATTATTGCGCCTACAAGGTCTACCACAGGTTCCGCATAAAATGCATTTCTTGCGCCCAGAACAAAAGCGAATATGACTATAAGCAGTGCATAGGATCCTTTTCTGAACATAGATAGGAACAGAGCAGTTTTTGTTCTTCCCATTGCGGTAAGTCCGTCAACAAGGGCATACTGAAAGGCAAGCGGTATTATGGCAAGCGTAAATGTTCTTATCCCCCAGCCTGCAAGAGCGATTTCTTCCGCTCCCGTAATGAATATTCCCGCAAATGCTTCCGCAAGAAATCTGGAGGCAATAAACATTACTCCCGTAAATACAACGCACATCAACAATATTTTTTTCTCTGCCGCCCTTACTCTATCTGTTTTTCCTGCGCCGTAATTAAAGCTGATTATTGCTTGTGTGCCTCCGCTTATACCTCCTAAAGGCCCCGTTATAAGCATCATATAGCTCTGCACTATAGTTGCAGCCGCAATAAGCATATCGGCGCTTGTTCCTCCCGTTTTTTGAAGCACGGTATTCATAACTATCATTATAACGCTGTCTGTAGCCAAAATTAAAAACGGTGAAAGACCTATGGCTACTATTCTTAACATAATCCCGGCTGAATATCCTCCGAAAGATATTTTTACAGGCGGTCTTTTCCCGAAAAGAAAGAAAAGCGCAAATAAGCAGGACAGTATCTGTGCAATTACAGTCGCTATAGCCGCTCCCGCAACGCCCATATCAAATACAAATATAAATACGGGATCCAAAATAATATTCGTAACCGCCCCGACAAGAACCGTAGCCATTCCTATTGTCGAAAAGCCTTGACAATTTATAAAATAATTCAGTCCCAATGACATCAATGCAAAAAACGTTCCTGCCGTATATATTTTCATATATGTATCCGCATACGGAAATGTCGTTTCACTTGCTCCGAACCACATAAGCAGATTATCTTTTATTATAAAAAACGTTACGGTCAAAACAATCGAAAATATTATGAGCATAAGGAATGAATTGGACAATATCTGCTTTGCCTTTTTCATATTCCCCTCGCCCATCTTCATTGCCATTAATATTGAACCGCCCAGTCCTATAAGTGTTCCGAAAGATGTAAGAAGCGTAACTATCGGTCCGCATATACCTACGCCGGCAAGGGCAAGCGCCCCTTCACCGGGTATATTTCCTATATATATCCTGTCTATAATGCTGTAAAGCACATTAACAAACTGAGCTATCATTGTCGGCACAGCAAGTTTTAATACAAGCGAACCTATAGAGTCGTTTCCAAGATCATTTTCACGCGCCATACTTTGTTCCCCCAAACATTCCCGTAATCTAAAAACCATTAAGTAATATATCAGAGAAATTATTTTGTATCAATATGTCAATATTTATTTGCCGTATCTTTTAAAACAGTCTGTATTATCACACTTTTAATATACAATATTAATATACTTATAGAATTTATAAAGTTATTTTCAACATAATACGCCTATTATTTTTTTCGTTATTAATCACAATTTACAAAATCATATGCTTATGCTACCATTTAATAAATTAATTAATAAGGAGGCATATAAAATGGATATCAAAGAAAAAGTAGCTCTTATAACAGGCGGCGGTACCGGCGTAGGAAAAGGAGTAGCTCTCCGTCTTGCACAGGAAGGTACAAACATCTGCATAAACTATGCTCATTCCGAAAAGGAAGCTTTTGAGGCTAAATCCGAGGTCGAGGCTCTCGGTGTAAAATGTGGCGTTTATAAGGCTGACGTGTCCGACGACGATCAATGCAAGGCAATGATAGCGGATGTAATAAAAGATTTCGGACAACTTGACATTCTTGTAAATAATGCAGGAAGAACGCACTTTGTCGATCATAAAGACCTCGACGGTATGAAAAGCGAGTATTTCGATGATATATTTGCCCTTAATGTAAAGGGGACATTTTTTATGTGCCGTGCAGCAGCCGACGCTTTGAAAAAAAGCCATGGCGTTATAATCAATATCACTTCCATAGCAGGCGTAACAGGTTTAGGAAGCTCCATAGCCTATGCCGCAAGTAAGGCGGCGGAAATAAGCATAACAAAATCGCTTGCAAGGGTTCTTGCTCCGGAAGTAAGAGTTATCGGCGTTGCTCCCGGTATAGTGCTTACACGTTGGGTGGAAGGCAGAACAGGCCATATAGATAAACTTGCCGGCGAAACTCCTCTTCAGAAAGTGGCTGTTCCCGAAGATATAGCGCAGACAGTATACGCACTTATCGCACATGCCGACTTTGTAACAGGACAAAATATTATTGTCGACGGCGGAGCATTTATTTAATTAACAATTATCAGATAAAAATAAAATCACCTTTTATTTACCGCAGCGTTTATGCCCGACAATGTAAAAGGTGATTTTTTATTTAAAATACAAAGTTATCTACTGTTATTCCGTTGTCTCTTCCTCAGACCTTAAAGGAATCATATCTTCTTTTCCGTTGCGTTTCAACCCACAGAATACAAGCTTTTTAGCTATGTCATAAATAACGGCAAAAAGAGGAACTCCTATTACCATTCCGACAAACCCCCACAATCCGCCGAATACAAGTATTGAAAACAATACCCAAAAGCTTGACAGACCAGTTGAATTTCCGAGTATTTTCGGCCCGATGATATTTCCGTCAACCTGCTGAAGAACAACTATAAATATCAAAAACCAAAGAGATTTTAACGGAGACTCTATAAATATAAGAAGTGCCGAAGGTATTGCCCCGATAAACGGTCCGAAAAACGGTATTATATTAGTTACTCCTACTATTACCGAAACAAGCATGGCGTTCGGAAACTTAAATATAAGACAGCAAACATAACATATAACGCCTATGATAGCAGAGTCCAAAATTTTTCCGTTGATAAAGCCTACAAACGTATTATCGGCGTATTTCAGTTCCGTTAATATCTTATCTGCCCATTTTGTTTTAACTATGCTATACAACACCATTTTGCCCTGTACCGCAAATTTCTTTCTGGAGGCAAGCAAGTATACAGCTATAATAAGTCCTATCAGTAAATTTTTCAGGAACATAACGCTGTTCCATATCTGAATACCTACTCCTGCCAATATATTCTGAATATTCTGCATATTCGGTATAAGTTCATTAGATATCCATTCAATTGCCGTATCTTTCAGCATTATATAATTTTCCGTTATATAGTTTGCTACAACCGTATCCTCTTTAAGCGTTTCCTCAAGCCAAGACGCAGCATAGTTCAGCTTATCTGGCAAGGTATTTATAAGTGAGGTTACGCTGTTTACAACCTGCGGTATGATTATTATAAGCAGAAGATATACGATAATGCACATCGTAAGCATACTTCCCGTTATCGCAAGGGCCTTCGACATTTTTTTCAGCTTACTCGGTAAGTGCTCATTCAGCTTATTCTCATATGTGTTACATACGGGTTTAAGCAGATAAGCGATTGCCGCTCCGTAAATCATCGGCTTGAGTATTGCCATTATTTTTCCTATTACTCCTCCGAACTCTTTAAAGCGGAATATCAAAAAGAAAAGAGCAACATTAAGGGCAATTGCACCGAAAATGGCAAACATCCAGTATATATAATTTTTCTTGTTATTTGAATTCATCAGCCCAGCTCCTAACATATATTTGTAATTATATTATAGTAGCACACAGGCGTTAATTCAATCACATTATACTTTATATCGTAATTATTAAAATCCATCTTAGTTAGAATTTATAACTAACCCCTATTATATCAGCCGTGTATCGCTCTTCCATCGGCAGCCAAAGCAGCTTCTCTGACGGCTTCCGACACAGTCGGATGAGCATGTATTGTATTAATTATATCTTCAATCCCGGCATTTACCGACAACGCCAACGCACCCTCTGCCACAAATCCTTTCACACTTTCACTGACTACCTCATTGGTCAACAAGGTAG
>URLB01000055.1 GCA_900548595.1 uncultured Eubacteriales bacterium | reverse complement strand
AATTGCATAGAATAGCGGAATTTCTCATAGAAAAAGAAACTATATCAGGCGAAGAGTTTATGGAAATTTTAAATCAAACGGATAAACGGAACAATAATATAGATTAATCTAAAAAACTTAGTTTAAGGAAGCGAAAATTACTCGACAATAAGTAATACGCTTCCTTATTTTTATATATAATTGAATAGTCGGTATGAGAACGCTTTTACATAACAAAAAAGCGATTTTATATATGAAATTTTTCTTAAATACGCATTTTTTAGTGCAATATGCAGGTTTATGTTATATAATCATAATCAGATAATAATGTCTTTGACTATAAAAATATTAATATTGTTTTAGGGGGGAAAACAGATGAAGAAGTATGCAATTACAGCTCTTGCCGTAGCGTTGTGCATGTCTACGTCGACGGTCGGCTACGGAGCGGTATTTTCGGACATAGGAAGCAGCTTGAAATGGGCTGAGAGTTATATAAACAGCGTATATGAAAGCGGACTTATGGTGGGAGATTTTAAAAACGGTAAGCGTGTTTTCAGAGGAAATGAAAATATGACTTACTCCGAAGCGGCACAGCTTGTTTATTCCGCAGCGGTAAAATCGGGATTTGCAACAGACGTTACACAGATGAGTATAAACAGATATTCTCCCGAGATGGCCGGAGAAGGCATAGACGAATGGGCAAAAAAAGCGGTTGCTTTTTGCATGGAAAAGGGAATATTAAATTCTTATGACCTTACAAAGTTCAAGGAAAACGGAAATGATGTAAAAATAACAAGGGAGGACATGGCTGTATTTTTCGGAAGAGCTCTTGCTCTTAACTATTCCGTATCAACGGGAACTTCTTTGGCATTTAACGATACATGGAACATTTCGGCAACGGCAAAACCGTATGTCGAACTGCTGAATAAAATGGGAATTGTCAGCGGAGACAATAACAATAACTTTAATCCTAAAGCTAATATAACAAGGGCTGAGGTTTCGGTTATTGCTTCAAAGACATATGACCTTATGAAAAAGAAGATAGTAACAAATGAGGAGTCGGGTTATAAACAGACATCGGGAGTTGTGGTATCGGTATATGAATCAAACGGAACATGGGTGCTCAGACTTACGACATCAAATGGGGTAGCCGGTTTTGTGCTTACAAGCGCTACGCCCGTTTATAATAACGCAAGCAGTAATGTAGGACCGAGCGGTCTTGGTCTGGGGGATACGGTAACGGTATATCATGCTGACGCGTCGATAGCAAAAGTTGTGATTACAAAGGACGCTGTCGTTAATCCCGGTAATGTTAATAATCCCCAGTATACTAACAGCTATAAGAATAAAGGAGAACTTATCAGCGCCGGAGAGTATAAGATAGGATTAAAAGACAAACACGGCGACAGGCTGTATTATACGGTTGCGGAAAACGCAAATATTACGCTTAACGGCAAAAAGGCAACACTCAGACAGCTTTCCGACCGTATAGAGGGAGACGCTCTTATTGAAGTAACAGTCGAAATGGATTCCGCAACACAGGAAGCAAAAGTTGTAGAGGCTGTGGAAGAAAAGTATAAGAGCAATACGGAAGGAAGAATAACAAACATAAACAGCAGGACAATAAGTATCAAATCAGGCTCAAAAACATACAGATATGATTTGGCAGACAGTGTTTCCGTAAAATATAACGGAAGCTCTTCAAGTGTCGGAAAACTCAGAGACTATTTTGATGATTTGACAGGCAGCAGATACATAGATGTAGAGATTACGCTTAACGATGATGACGAAGTTAAGAAAATAGAGGCTGAGGCAAGCAATTATAAAGAGGACGACGATAAAGAATACAGCGGAGAGATCAAGGAACTTGATAAGGACGAAATCAAAGTAGGTTCAAAGAAATATGATATTTCAGACGATGTAAGGGTAGATGTTACAATCGGAAGCGATGACATAGATGAAATAAAAGACCTTGTAGAAGCTTTTGAAAGCGATATGAAAATACGCGTCGATATTAAGGTTGAGGACAGCGAGGTTACAAGAATAGAAGGATATGTATACGAAATAGAAGGCGACCTTGAATTTATGACGGTAAGCAACGACAACTATCCGAGAGGAGAAATGGGACTGGAAGTCTCCGGATGGGATCAGGTTAAATTTGATTTCGATGAAGACACGAGAATAGATATTGACGGAACAGAGTACGATAACGTTAATATAAACAGCCTTAAAAAGCTTGTAAACGGAGACGGAGTTTCAAATGTAACGGTTAAGTTCGATGACGACGGAATAGCAACATCTGTTAAAGACTGATAATAAAATACAATTCCGCATTCTTGCGGAATTGTATTTTTATGGAGGTAAAACTATGGATATGAAAAAAACAGCTGTTATAATTGCAATTACAGCCGCATTATCATGCACTGCTTTTGCAAATGATAAATTGTGCGCAGTAAATAATACAGGTGATAAAAATTCAGCGGTAATGGTTCCTTTAAGAGAAACGGCTGAAAAACTCGGTTATGATGTTAAATGGGACAGTGAAAAAAGAACTGCCGAGGTTATCGACGGAAGCATTAAAGCTTGGGCATGTGCTGATGTAAATAAATTTATCGGTGCAAGCGGATATGAATCTGAATTGAAATCAGGGGCGAAAATAGAAACTGAGAAAATGTATGTTCCTGAAGAGTTTTTCTTGCTGTACTTCTTTACAAAGGATGATAGTGGAAAAATTGTTAATTATGAACCGGATAATCCAAAAGTTCGATCGGAATTTGCCGCGCTTCAAAACGGGAATTGGATTGGGTTGACGAATGAACAGATGTTGGAAGATTTCGATTATCTTTATAAAACGCTTGATGAAAATTATCCGTATTTCGGAACATTAAAAAGAATGTACGGCGTTGATTTGAAGGAAGAGTATGAAAAAAGCAGAGCTTTAATAAGCCAATGTAAAACGGATGCAGAATTTTATTATATAATAGAAAAATTCGTTGATACAGCTAATATGGTCGGACATTTATCTACTATAACTCCTATGGAATACGACTGGTTTGTGGAAGGCTATAATGATATGGAAGGCATTCCGGAGGAAGAAATCGGAAAAATGAAACAGCTGGCGGACACATACGGAAACAAACTTTCACAGGAAAGCTATGATAATATGCAGGATATTTTTTGGCCTGTATATGATAAAGTGCAGAGCTGGTACAGCGCAGAAGAGAACGATACAGAAATGACAGAAGAGAAAACATATAGTAATGTTGAAACAAAAATAATAGAGGAGGGTAAAACAGCGTATATAAATATTAATAGCTTTGATATGTCCTGCTATGAAGAAGATAAGGAAAAACTATTTGCTTTCTATAATAAAATTAAGGATTACGAAAATGTAATTTTTGATTTTACAATGAACGGCGGAGGAGGAATGGCATACTTTGATGATTTAATAGTTGCCCCTAATATTGATAAAACTCTTTCCACCGAGGCATACGGATTGGCAAAGGCAGGAAGTCTTAACGAAAAATTTTATAAGGTATCCGAGTGGGACGATATTTCCACTATGCCCGAACTTCCGAAAATGAACAAGGAAGATTTAAAATGTATGGACGCAGTATCTCCGATACAGTATACTGTGGAGCCGCTGAATAATGAAAAAATGCTTAATGGAAAGATATGGATTCTTGTCAGTGAAAATGTATTTTCATCCTCTGAATATGCCGCGATGTTTACAAAGGCAACTGGATTTGCCACTCTTGTGGGAACAAGAACAGGAGGAGACGGAATAGGTGTAGATCCGATACCTGTTGTTATGCCAAACAGCGGACTTATTGTAAGATACAGTCCTGTATACGGAGTATCTTATGACGGATCGGGAAGCCAGGAATTCGGTACAGAACCGGATATAATATCTCCTGATGGAGAGGACGCTTTAACTACATGTCTTAAGTGTATAAACAATAAATAAAAAGCGGCATGTAAATTATGAAGAAAAAATAATAAAGAAAATAATAGGTAAAGTTAAAGTCCGTCAAAATAAAGTTATTATTTCGGCGGACTTTTTAATTATATCAGGTTAAGACACAAAGAAATTAAGATAGGAACCATAAGTGAACAGATTACTCCGTTAAAAACCGAGAGAACAACAGTTTCTTCGTTTGTATATTTTAATATAATAGGCAGAGTAGTATCCTCACTTGTGGCGCCGGCTGAAGCAATACAAGTATAGTAATTGAAATGAACAGCAAGAAAAGGAATAATAATAAAAGAAAACATCTCTCGCATTATATTGCTCATAAAAGCGATACTACCTACTTGGGCATTAACCAAACTGCTTAACGTAACACCTGCAAGGCTATACCAACCTAAACCACTGGCAATGGCGGTACCGTAACCGATAGGCATTTTTAAAATGACAGAGCAGATGATTCCGCCTAAAAAAGAACCGATAATAATTCCTATAGGGATTATAAAGATTTTTATATGATACTCCTTTATTTTTGAAAAAATTCCTCTTTGCATTCCCGTACTGATTCCGACAAAAAACATCAAAATATATAAAACAATATCTGTATTTTCACTTATAATGTTTAAAAAAGTCAATTCTATATCGGACATTCCGTAAATCAATCCGATACCCAATGCACAAATCATCAATATAATAATCATTCGTCAACCTCTTCTTCTTGAGCAGTATTTTTTTTAATCATAAATTTTTTTGTCAGGATAAAAACTATAATTATTGATAGAACAGTAGGTATTAAAAAAAATAATAAGCTTGAAAGCCCCAATGTCGATAGATCATTCAAAAAATTTTCGTTTTTACCCAGTTTAATACCCATAGAAAGAATCAAAATGAAAGTACATATTATGGACGTTAATTCGCTCCACTTTTTTGCGCTATTTGGCACGATAAAACGCCCTACAATAATACCGAGACACATAACGATTAAAACATCCATAGTTCTCCACCCTTACCTAAAAATTTGCATTAGTAAATTATAGCACAGTACGTTGATAAAGAGAACCCCTCTTATGCATATGATTTTTTAAAATAAGATAACGCAAAATATATTTTTTAGATAATGCATTGATTTTATAAATTTGATTAAAACAGTTTAGAACGGGAACGGCAATAGCAGATATTTAAAAAGAGGTAATATAACAAATATTTTAATATATTAAAAAAGCAGTTGGACATATATTTATATGTCCAACTGCTTTTTATTTGCTTTTTATTATTCTCTGAATGTTATTTTTCCGTCATCAATACTGTCGATAATAGCAAGAGACTCAACTCTTATTTTGTTTTCCTCACGAAGGAGACGACCGCCGCCCTGGAATCCTTTTTCGATTACAATACCGATTCCCTGAACGGTAGCGCCTGCCTGCTCGCAAAGATTTTTAAGAGCAAGGGCGGCTTTGCCGTTGGCAAGGAAGTCATCAAGAATAACTATTTTATCTTCAGGGGAAAGATATTTTTTAGAAATCATAATAGGATATACCTTTTGTTTCGTAAATGAATATACTTCTCCGTGATATTTGTCAGGGTCAAGATTACGAGACTCGGTTTTCTTTGCAAAAACAACGGGTACGTTGTTAAAATACTGAGACGCAATAGCGGCTATGGCAATACCGGAGGATTCGATTGTTACTATTTTTGTAACTTCCACATCACTGAATATCCTGGCAAATTCTTTTCCTATTTCGTTCATAAAGGCAACGTCTATCTGATGATTGATAAAACTGTCTACTTTTACTATATCCGTTCCCATAGCGGTTCCGTCGGTCAATATTTTTTTCTTTAGCGCTTCCATGCTTATCCCCCTCGATTTATTTATATTAAATAAGTTTTTATAATATGTTTTGTAATATATTATCCCATTGGCACAAATATTGCAATTGTTTAAGTGCATAATATTTATTGATTTTTTTATTTTCTGTTGATATGATTGTCAAAAGGGGTGGATAAACGTATGGACGAAAATGAAGTAAGAGTAATGATAGCATACAAAAAAGAAGGTAAAAAATCGGCGGATAGATTTGCGGAAATATATAAAAAGCTGTTTAAGGTTGAGTATGCCGAGGATATTATGAGATTTGAAGAAGCCTTAAAAGAGGCGGAACGGAGCGATATGACGCATATGCTTTACTTTACCGACGATGTTAACCTGATATTATCGAGCCTTGCAGATGAACTGGGAGGATACAGCCTTGAGATAACGGTTGACGATTTGCAAAAAGTACTGTCGCAAAATGCGCATGATATGCTTTGAAACATATAGTTAAAATATTATAAAATTCAAACATGGAGGTTATATCTATGTTTGATTTTTTATATAGAGGTCCGAAAGGACGAAATGATATTATTAAAACTACGGTGGAAGAGGAAGGCGAGAAATATCTTGAAAGCATTTATATGCTTAAAAACAGCTTTTATGTATCGTTTTTTGAGGAATGTATTAATTCAACTACAGCCGACGCCTATGAGTATTTTGCCGAACTTCGTGTAAACGGAAATATATTCGGTGAAAATGTTTATGCCATGACAAAGGAGAAAGGCAGAAGATTTATAAAACTTATGGCAATACACCATTCCATAAAAATACTGAGGTGCAGACAGTGTGCGCTGAATGTAACTAAGACAAGAGAAATGTTATTTAATGCGTTTAATATGTGTGAACCCGAACAGAAAATGTTTGATTTGCTATATGCTTGTGCTGTTATGTATTCGGGCAACTTTGCGGAGATGTTTGCATCGGCGGTTATGAGATATGTTTTCGGCAAAGACAAGTATGGAAGGCATACGATAGCTTTTATAGAAAATTTCTGTTATAATTCCTATGAAACTATGTTTAATTCATTTACAAAATATATGTCCCTGGAGCAGAGACTGCAAGGGGCTTGTTAGGAATAGAGGAGATAAAATGGGCTGGACCGATGAGCAGTTAAGCGCTATACATGAAAAAAACGGGAATATACTTGTTTCGGCGGCGGCAGGTTCCGGAAAGACGGCTGTGCTTGTGGAAAGAATAATCAAGTTGATAACAGATGAAACAAATCCCGTTGATATTGACAGACTGCTTGTCGTTACGTTTACGAAGGCGGCGGCTTCGGAAATGAAAGAACGTATAGGAGCAGCCGTTACGGAGGAACTTAAAAAAAATCCCGATTCTATAAACTTTAAAAGGCAGGCTGTTCTTCTTAACCATGCCGACATAATGACTATACATTCGTTTTGTCTGAGCGTTGCTAGGGAAAACTATAACAGACTCGGAATAGACCCTGCCTTCAGAGTTGCCGATGAAACGGAAACTCTTCTTATAAAGGCGGAAATATTAGACAGACTGTTTGAGGAAAAATACGGTTCCGACGAACCCGAGGACTTTTTTTATTTAGTTGAAAACTACAGCGACGGAACAAGCGATGTAAAGCTGAGAGAACTTGTACTGAAAATATTTGAGTTCATGAGAAGTTATCCTAACCCGGGAGGCTGGATAGAAAAACAAAAACTTTCTTATAAAGACGGAGAGGATTATTGGTTTGATATGATGAAAAAGTATCTCCTGTTTTATATTGAAGGCGCTGTTGAGCTTACAAAAACAGCTGTTGAAACGGCGGAAATATCGGGGCCGGAGACGTATTTGCCTATGCTGTATGATGATTTAGAACAGTTGGAGGATATATACGGAAGCGCAAGCTTTGAGGAAATATGTTTAAAAATAAAAAACATAAAGTTTTCCGCACTGTCCAGAAAAAAATGCGAGTCCGAGACAAAAGAAAAAGTAAAATATTTAAGAGACAGAGTGAAAAAAATCATATCTTCCGTAAATACAAAATTTCTTATGAGAAATACCGATGAAATGAAAGAAGATATAAAAAAAGCCGGATTCGGTATATGCAGACTGCTTGACCTTGTCAAAGAATTTTCGGATATGTTCGATGAAGAAAAGAAAAGAAGAAGAATAGCCGATTACGGAGATTTGGAGCACTACTGTCTGAAAGCTCTTATAGACGGTTCTTACGATAATCCCGTAAAATCACAGGCGGCGGAGGAACTGACTTCAAAGTATGCCTATGTTATGACAGACGAATATCAGGACAGCAACGCCGTTCAGGAATTGATATTATCTCTTGTTTCAGGAGAAAGAAACAGATTTATGGTCGGAGACGTAAAACAGAGTATTTATAGCTTCAGATTGGCAAATCCGGATATTTTTGCCGAGAAATATAACACATATTCTCTTGAAAAGGGAGCAGAAAAAGAGAGAATAGACATGTTTAAAAATTTTAGAAGCAGAAAAGAAGTTCTGGACGGCATAAATTATATATTCATGCAGATTATGCAAAAAGAGTTGGGTGGAGTTGAATACGATAAAAATGCCATGCTGTATTACGGCGCGGATTATCCTATGTATACTGGAACTGCAACCGCAGGAGGAGCTGTGGAAATCGACGTTATAAATACGGATGACGACAGCGAAGATGACTACACAAATATTGAAAAAGAAATGAATTTTGTTGCGGATAGAATTAACAGTCTGATGTACGGTAAAGACAGGATGGAAGTATACGACCGTTCGACAAAATGTTACAGAGAGCTTAAGTTTAGCGATATTGTTATTATTATGAGAAACAAGACGCACGGAGCTGGGTTTGTAGAGATTTTGGAGTCGAAGGGAATACCTGCCTCAACGGAGTCTAACGTGGACTTTTTGGAGACGACGGAAGTGATGATAGCGTTAAGTTTCTTGAGGATAATAGACAATCCTAGACAGGATATACCGCTTGCCGCCGTTTTGCGCTCTCCTGTATACGGGTTGACTGCCGACGACTTGCTTACAATAAAAATAGAGAGCGGCGACGAGGAATATTGGGACTGCGTGCGTAATTATGACGAACGGGGAAACGATGAAAGAATAAAGAAAATACTTAACGGTTTTATTATTATGCTGAACAGATGGAGAGACATTTCCGTAGACAGCAGTATTAATGACCTTATTTGGAGCGTATATACGGATACGGGATATTATGACTTAGCCGGAGTTTTGCCCGACGGGAAAACCAGACAGGATAATCTGATTAAGCTTGTAAAAAAGGCAACGGATTATGACAGCCTGAGTTTTAAAGGACTTTTTGACTTTATAAGATATATTGAACTTATAGATAAGAACAATGCTAAAATCGAAGGGGAAAACGGCGCGGTAGGAAACGGTGTGCGTATAATGACAATACATAAAAGCAAAGGTCTTGAGTTCCCCGTTGTATTTTTATCCGGGTGCGGAGGTCGTTTTAATAAAACGGATTTGAGCGACAATGTAGTATTGCATAAAAATCTCGGAATAGGAAGCGAGTATATAGATACGGAAACGAGAGTCAAATACAATACTGTGCCGAAGGCGGTAATAACAGAAGCACTCTGGCAGGATCAGGCAGCCGAGGAAATAAGAGTTCTTTATGTAGCTATGACAAGAGCAAAGGAAAAGCTTATTATAACAGGCTGTTCGTCGCAAAGCGCGTCAAAAATATCGCTTTGGACAATGTTTGCGGAGAGCAGACAAATACTTATTCCTCCATTTGAAATATTATCAGCCGGATGCTATATGGATTGGATACTAATGACTGTAGCCAGTCACAGGGACGGAGAATATTTAAGAGAATTGAGCGGAATAAGCAAAGCAGATAAAACAAACGGACTCTTTGATAATGAAGCTTTGTTTGAACTTAATTTTGTAAACTATACGTCGGAAAATTACGAAAACATTGAAAAAGACAATGCAGAGAATGATAAACCGTTCACGAAAGAGGACGCGGCATTTTTGAAAGCCCAGATAGGAGCAAGGCTCGGCTGGGAGTACCCTTATAAAGCCGAGACGGAAATACCGGGAACAGTATCCGTTTCGGACGTAAAGAGGATAAGGGGAACAACATTGTCGCATACAGTAAAAAAACCGGATTTCTATACGGAAGAAAAGGGACTTTCGGCTTCCGAGATAGGTACAGCGGTACATACTGTTTTTGAACATATGGATTTTTCAAAGGAGTATGATTATTTAAAAATAAAAGAACTCATAAAAGAATGTACGGAAATAGGATTGCTTACGGAAAAAGAGGCTTCGTCGGTGAGCATAAAAAAAATAGAAACGTTTGCGAAATCCCAATTGTACAGAAGAATATTAAACGCCGAAGCCGTATATAAGGAGGAAGCGTTTACAGCTGCCGTTACTCCGGAACAAATATATAAGCGCGAAGAATATGCGGATATGGATGAAAATATAATTCTGCACGGACGTATTGACTGCTATTTTATTGAGAACGGCAGTATAGTTATTGTAGACTATAAAACCGATCGTTATGACGAGGACAGCGACGAAAGTTTTAAAAACAGGTATGGCATACAAATGGAATTATATTCAAAGGCGTTGGAAAGCGTAACAGGTATGAAGGTTAAAGAATGTCTTATTTACTCAGTGGCGGCGGGAAAGACAATAAAAATAGATGTTTTATAAATGAATTTATGTAGAAAAAGAGGCGAAAAGCCTCTTTTTTTAACTTTAACATCCCGAAATTTATGTTTTTGTGTTAGAATTAAGAATATCGAAAGAAAAAAGGATATGATTTGTAAAGAAAAAATTATATGATAAATTTGATAGTTTGTACTATGTTAAGGGGGATATATATGGATAACAAAAAGTTTAATATTCTTGTATGCGACGATGAAAAATCTATAGTTGACGCCATTGAAATATATTTAAAACAGGAAAACTATAATATTTTGAAGGCATATAACGGTGAAGAAGCTCTTAAGGTGCTTGAAAACAACGAGGTTCATCTAGTTATAATGGATATAATGATGCCGAAAATGGACGGACTGAAGGCGGTGGTTAAAATAAGAGAAACTCTTAATATACCTATAATAATGCTTTCGGCTAAGTCTGAGGACACCGACAAGATAATAGGTTTAAATTTCGGAGCGGACGATTATATAACAAAGCCGTTTAATCCACTGGAGCTTATTGCAAGGGTCAAATCCCATATGAGAAGATATACTGCGCTCGGTTCCATAGCGGAAAAGGGAAGCACTATAAAAATAGGGGATCTTGAGCTTGATAAAGATTCCAAAGAAGTAAGAGTAAACGGAGAGCCCGTAAAACTGACGGCTACGGAATACGGAATACTCCAGCTGCTTATGGAAAATGCGGGAAAAGTATTTTCAATTGACGAGATATATGAAAAGGTATGGAATGAACTTTCATTTGCACCGGAAAATACAGTTTCCGTACATATAAGAAGAATAAGGGAAAAAATAGAAATCAATCCTAAAGAACCGAAATATTTAAAGGTGGTGTGGGGCATTGGCTACAAAATTGAAAAAATCTAAGCTGTATTCGGCAAAGACAAAAATTTTAGCCATAATTCTTGTGTTATGCTCCGCACTTGTTACATGTTTAAACCTTGTGTATGTCATGGATATGAGTTTTGAACCCGGACTGAGCTATAACAGCTATTTTGACACGGAAACATTCTATTCTCAGTACAGCCAATTGGTAAGAGCTGTTGTAAATACAAAACTTGTATTTAAAAGTGAAGAAAATATAAAATCCGGAAATGCGCTTAATGAGGAAAAAGTAATATATAATTTTGCCTTGGACAACGATTTGGGAGAATACGTTATATACAGCGAAGCAAACGCAGTAAAGCATGTAACTTTTTCAAACAGTGATGACCAAGAGTATTTTAATAACAGATATCCTGACTATAAACAGCAGGCTATACAGGATCAGTTGTACGAATATGAGGACGCCATAAAAGAACTTGAGAGATATACGGATTTTTATTATTGTCTTGTAAATACGAGAACAGGCAATGAGGTATCTAACCGTGAAGCGGAGGAAATAGAAAATCTTAAGATAAACTCGTTCCTTGACGGAAGATATACAAAAGGAAAAGTAGTATATGATACAGAGTATTATTACAACTATACCGACGAGGGAAAACTTGTAAACTATTTCTATTATGACAACTATCTTGATTCGGTTTCCAGGATACTTTTAAACAGCGGATATACACTGTACGCAGGTGTAAGTGATGATGTAGAAACTGGAAACGGCATATTTGCGAAACAGTATCAAGCCTTTGAGAGCAGAAGATTAAATGCACCGAGAGCTGTAATGGCTGCCGCTGTGGGCGCTATATTGATGATTATCGGTACGGTTTATCTGGTTATAACGGCAGGAAAGACAAGTAAAAACAGCGAAGTTACCCTGATTGCGGTAGACTATGTGTTTAATGACATAAGTACGCTTATATTCTTGGCTGTCGCATATGTATCGTATATTTTAGCTAGGAGAATGATAGAGAGCATATATTATATGAACGGCGAATGGCTGATAATGTTAAAAGGCTTTATCTGTCTGCTGTTTATGATAGACGTTGTAGTGCTTATAAACTACCTTACATGTATGTCAAGACAGATTAAAAAAAGAAGACTGTTTTCAAACACAGTTGTAGGGTATTTTATAAGATGGATAGCTTCTTTTTTCAAAGAATCTACATTTAGAATATGGATAATATTATGTCTTATAATGTATGCAGTTATAAATTGTCTGCTTATGTTTGTCGCATGCAAGAGCTACTCATCGATACCGATTATAATATTGATTATATTTGATTTGGCGGGGATATTTTTTGCGGCTAGGGCATTGACGTCAATTAAGAAAATAATGGTTGCGGTAAAAGAAACATCAGAGGGAAATTTTGATAAAAAGGTAAATCCGGATGAAATTTCACCGGCACTGAAAAATTTTGCTACAGACGTTTCAAATATGCAAAACGGATTGAAACAGGCTGTCGGAAGAGCGGTAAAAGGGGAAAAAATGAAAACGGAACTTATAACAAACGTATCGCACGACCTTAAAACTCCGCTTACTTCAATAATTACATATGTCGACCTGCTTAAAAGAGAAGAGCTTAATAATGAGAAAGCCGAAAACTATGTCGCTATTCTCGATGAAAAGACAAACAGGCTTAAACAGCTTATAGAAGACCTT
>URLB01000054.1 GCA_900548595.1 uncultured Eubacteriales bacterium | reverse complement strand
AACTGTAGTTGTAAACGGAAGAAAAATACCGAAACAGGACAAACTTATAGAAAAATTAAAGCGCATAGACGGAATTGTTTCCGTAGTTATGAATATTAATACCGAAAGAACAAATGTGATAATGGGGCCGGAATGTAAGACTGTTTGGGGAAAAGATTTCATAAGGGACAAAATAGGAAATGTAAGTTTTGATATATCGTCTTTAAGTTTTTATCAAGTAAATCCTGTTCAAACAGAGAAACTGTATAAAATTGCCGTAGAAAAGGCGGGATTGACCGGAAATGAGAACGTCATAGACGTATACTGCGGAATAGGGACAATATCGTTATTTGCAGCTGAAAAAGCAAAAAATGTTTACGGTATAGAAGTGGTTGAAAGAGCTATAGAGGATGCAAAACATAATGCAGAAATAAATAACATAACGAACGCCGTTTTTGAAGCCGGTAAGGCTGAGGAAGTATTACCCAGAATGTACAGAGAGGGAAAGAGAGCCGATGTAATTTTCCTTGATCCTCCGAGAAAAGGAGTCGAGCCTGCTGTTGTGGATGCGGTAAGTGGAATGAATCCCGACAGGATAGTCTATGTTTCATGTGATCCAGCAACCCTTGCAAGGGATTTACGATTGTTTGAAGAAAAGGGATATAAAGCCGAAGAGGCTCAGCCTGTAGATATGTTTTGTCAAACTTCGGCAGTAGAGACGGTTGTACTTTTATCCAAACTCAAAACTAATAAACATCTTAGCTAAAAAAGAATTACTGGATATAGATACTTGATGAATTAAAATCCATAGGAAGATAAAGAGTCATTTTTCCTAAAGTGAAATATTTGTTAAAGACAGTAACGGTAGATAGTTAGCAAATAAATTATTAATTTCCATAACGATTATGCGGTTACGAAAAAAGGCGCATTTCCAAAGGAAATCGCCTTATTCAAATTCTTATTTTTAATATGTAAAGAACTTGAGGATCAATACATTCGTTTGTCCTCAAGTTCTAAATCAACTAATGGTAAATCCTTTAATCTCTCAATATATTGAGAAGTATTTAAGATAAATCAGTTATTGAACAATTATTTACATTTAATCAAATTAATTTGGTTGTGCGATTAAGAATAAGCAATCACGTTCATTCTCAACGCCCATATTTTCAAAGAAGTCATACATTGTCCAATTATAGAAGAAACGTTCTGCGCCGTATACTCCATATCCGTCCTGATTGTGGTCAGTAGTATCGTAAGAATCTGCTACAATAATAACATCATCTTGCGTCGTTTCTGTTCCCATATTATCATATCCGATAATAACTTGCCAATGACCACCCCAATCATTCCAAGCAACAATCATGGGATTTCCTTCTTTTAATGTGGATTCAATCATTTCTAAACTAATTTCATCCATTTTATCGGCATAATCAAATGTTGATATTGTTTCGAATCCTCCAACTTCATCAAAAATCTTTTCGATAGATGCTAATGAAGTAGCTTCCGGTTCTAATTTGTTATAACGCATTTCAGCTAAAGACTGTTCATTGAATTGATCTAATTGATCAAAGTAATTCATTACCATTAAAGATGCTGTTACTCCGCAACTCCACTCAGATGTTTGCTGCATCGTTTTAAATTTCGGTAAGATTGTCAATGTATCTGTAGATTCTAAATTATAAAAATCAATTTGACTAAAATATGGACTTCCGGGATGATCACCATCACGTTCTACACTGTCTGCACCGTCTTCTTCTGATAGATCCGCTGCATAAGAAATTTTCATTTCATCCGTATAATTTCCTTGAGTCTTTTCATTTTCATTAGTTCCGTTTGTAGAACAAGCGCACAATAAAACTGTGCAGCAAAGAATTGCTAACCATTTTTTCATTAACATTTTCTCCCTTCATATTAATTCATAGAAGGTACTTGCTCATCCAACCTGCATAGACCGTTGATATGTTCTTATTCCGTTATCTTTTATTTTACAGATTGTCATTGAGTCTATATAGTAACGTCTTACTTTTACTACTCTTATTGATTTCACAAGTACACACTTATAAAATTTAAGGTTTTACCCTTCAACAAGATGACACAGTCATCATAATCGGCATTTGACCTGGCTGTCCGTATGGCCTTTTTTCGATGGGTCAAATTGTAGAGTATTTCGCTCTACCAGTCAATTGTAATGATGTGATAAACTCAATTCCAACATCCTTTTCAATATCACGAAAGAATTATAATTTAATTCTAATGAAAATACAAGCAATTCCTAAAAAAATATTTTTTAATATTTTGTATTTATCATCCGGCAAAAATCTTCCAGTGATAAATCAAATACCAAAGAGTTGTAGTTACTTTAGCTAATCCGTATTAGAAATCTTTGATTATACTGATATCCATATATCAAACCGCGCGTTTGATAGTCATTATGATTTATATTGATTTTGAAAAAAGAATAATCGGAAAATTTGATTATAACTAAATTTTAATAGAAAATATGTTGTGTACAAAAAGATTATAAAAAAATCTAATTTTAACAAATATGAAAAACATATCAGTTACATTTTGCAAATATAAAGGTATATTAGACGTTATCAGACAATAGTTAAATATGTTAATTACTTATGTTTTTATGATAGATACAGTGTTTTTGTTAAAAAACTATAGTATTTTATTTTGATTATACTATGAAATATATTGTTTTGATTTTTAAAAACAACAAAATACATATTATTTTGTTGTCAATAAATAAACAAAGAGTGTCAAAATTATATCATATTTGGACGAATTAACGGATTTGATGTATACAATATAAAAGTGTTTGTAAAAAAGTACTGTACAAATGGATAAAAATATGTTAAATATTAAATATAAGAGTGAACAGATTATAAGAAGGAGAAATTTATATGGAATATAATATTGATTCAAATAACAGATATCTCGGCATTTATAAGGCTAAACTCAGAAGTCCGGAAGAAATAGCAGAATATATAGAAGATGATTTTGTATGCGCTTGTCCTACATGTATGGCTGAACCGAAAGCAATCGTTCATGCTATCGGTGAAAGAGCAAGAAGAGACGAAATAACCAACGTACAGCACCACAGTGTGCTTTCTCCGGGAGGCGGAGATTATCTTGATCCGGAACTTGCTGGAAAATACTACCATGTATCTTGGTTTACAACTGCCGCTTCAAGAGCAGGCGTTCAGGAAGGACGTTTTGACTATATGCCGGCACACTACAGCCAGATTCCTATGCTTTGGAGAGAAAGAATACCTAGAGTAGACGTATTTTATGCAACAGTATCTCCTATGGATAAACATGGATTTTTCTCATTCGGACTTGTTGCGGCGGAGACTCTTGCTCAGTTGGAAAGAGCTAAGTATGTTTTCCTTGAAGTTAATGACCAGGTTCCTAGGGTAATGGGAACACATGTTGTACATATTTCTCAGGTTACAGCCGTATGTGAAGCTTCATATCCTATGCCTACATTGGAAGAACTTCCTTTATCTGAAAACAGTAAAAGAATGGGCGCTATGATAGCAGAGTTAATTCCTAACGGCGCCACAATACAGTTTGGTATAGGTGAAGTTCCCAATGCTGTAGGAAAACTTCTTCTTGAAAAGAAGGATCTTGGTATACATACGGAAATGTTTACTGACAGTATGGTAGACCTTATTGAGGCCGGAGCCGTAACAAACATGAAAAAGAATATCGATGTAGGTAAGACCGTTGCGGCATTCTGCTGGGGCTCACAGAGAATGTACGACTTCCTTGACGACAACCGCTCGGTTGAACTCCACGGAGTTGATTACGTTAACGACCCCTATGTTATAGGAAAACTTGATAACTTTATCTCCATTAACGCAGGTCTTGAAATTGACTTCCTCGGACAGGTATGTTCCGAATCTATCGGTTATAAACCATACAGCGGAACCGGCGGACAGCTCGACTTCGTAAGAGGTACCGCTATTTCTAAGGGTGGAAAGAGCTTCATTGCCATGAATTCTACGGCAAAAGGCGGAACAATAAGTAAAATTAAACCTATACTTACTCCAGGTGCGGCTGTTACAACAACAAAGAATGACGTTGACAATGTAGTTACGGAGTACGGTATTGCAAGACTCAAAGGAAAGACAGCAGGACAGAGAGCAAAGGCTCTTATAGAGATAGCGCATCCTAAATTCAGAGATGAACTTCTCTATGAAGCAAGAAAAATGAATTTAATGGTATAAGCCAAAGCATAATCCCCAAAAGCTTTGTTCAAACCGCCGATTTATTATCGGCGGTTTTTGTGTATAAAAATATATTTAAAGTACTCATTAAATAATTTTTGAAGTTTTATCTGATATGTTTTGAATGAATTATATTTTTATTGGTATTGACATATACGAGGGGCATTTGTAAAATAAAGCAAAATACAAAACGGAGGTAACAATATGCAGGATACTAAAATAAATTTCAGCGGAAGTAACGACTATGTAGCTTCCGAAGAATTAATGAGAGCAGTTAATATAGCCATTGCTCTTGAAAAACCGCTTCTGATAAAGGGAGAACCGGGAACGGGAAAAACTATGCTCGCTCAGTCTGTGGCAAAGGCTTTGGATAAAGAACTTATTATCTGGAATATAAAATCAACAACAAAGGCGCAGGACGGACTCTATGTATACGACGTTGTTCAGAGATTATATGACAGCCAGTTCGGTACAGACGGAGTAGACGATATTAAAAAATATGTTAAGCTTGGCAAAATAGGAGACGCTTTCAGTTCTGAAAAGCAGGTTATTCTGCTTATTGACGAGATAGATAAGGCTGATTTGGAATTCCCCAACGACCTGCTTTGGGAATTGGATAAAATGGAGTTTTATATACCCGAAACAGGGGAGACTGTAAAGGCAAAAAAACGTCCTATAGTTATAATTACATCAAATGCTGAAAAAGAACTGCCTGACGCCTTTTTAAGAAGATGTATTTTCCACTATATAGAGTTCCCCAATGAGGAATTGATGAAAGAAATAATAAAAGTACATTTTCCTGATTTGGAGGACAATATAATAAAACAGACAATAGCTGCTTTTTATTATGTGAGAAGTCTCAGAGATATTCAGAAAAAACCCAGTACTTCCGAAATAATAGATTGGATACAGGCGCTTACAATAAGCGGAATACCTGTTGAAAAAATAACGAAGGAAATACCTTTTGCAGGCGTTATTTTAAAGAAAAACGAGGACATTGACGCTCTTGAGCGTTCTAAGAAAAGATCGACTTTCCCATTTAACTGACGGGAGTGAATATTTATGTTTAATTCTTTTTTATACCTTCTGCGTTCAAAAGGACTTAACGCTTCACTGAACGAATGGCTCTCTCTTAACGAGGCATTGGATAAGGGACTGGCCTATTCGGGATTTACAAGCTTTTATTATTTGTGCCGTTCTGTGCTTATAAAAAGTGAGACGGATTTTGACAAGTTTGACGGCGCTTTTTTGGAGTTTTTTAAAGATATAGATTTTCTTAACGATATTCCCAAAGAGCTGATGGATTGGCTTAACAAGCCGAAAGAAACGCCCGGAAACTACGATGAAGAAACCGCAAGAAAAAACATGGAGCTTGACTATAAAAGAATAGAGGAAATGCTTAGGGAAAGACTTGAAGAGCAGGACAGCGAACATAACGGCGGAAAATATTGGGTCGGTACAGGCGGTATGTCGGTATTCGGAAATAACGGAAACAGTCCCAAAGGAATAAGAGTCGGAGGAGAGAGCGTTCATAAAAGAGCTTTCAGAGTTGCCGGGGAGAGACATTTTAAAGAATTTGACGAGTCTAATATAATTGATATTCGTCAGTTCCAAATGGCTTTTAGAAAACTCCGTCAATTTTCTTCAAAGACAGACGAGCCTAAGAGTGAGCTTGACCTTGATAAAAGCATAGACGAAACCTGTAATAATGCGGGAAAACTGAAGCTTGTATATGACAGACCGAGAAGGAACACCGTTAAGGTGCTTATGCTTATAGACAGCGGAGGTTCTATGGATTATTACAGGGATTTATGCGGACGCCTGTTTATGGCGGTAAGAAAATCAAATCATTTTAAGGATTTAAAAATATATTATTTTCATAATGCTGTTTATGAAAGACTTTATACCGATGCGGAATGTATGCCCGGAAGATGGATAGAAACCGAAACACTGCTTCGCACATTAGGCAGCGACTATAAAGTAATAATAGTCGGCGATGCGGCTATGGCTCCATATGAGCTTATCGGAAGCAGCAATTACTTTTTCAGCTACAGTCAAATGGGCGAAGGCAACGGACTTGAATGGTTCCGAAAAATAAAAGGGCGCTTCAGCCATATAGTATGGTTAAATCCGGGAAACATGAATTATATTCCCGGAAACTACTGGAGGGAAACACTTGGAATTTTGCAGGAAGAATTCGATATGTATCCGTTGAGCGTAGGAGGACTGGAAACTGCTCTTAAAAAGCTTATATCGGCGAAATAAATATGGCTATTATATTACGGAATAGTAAGAGTGATTTTAAATAGTTATCGTATGAAGCAATTAGAATAATTTTTTATCAAGGCAGTGGAGAAAAATGCATTATGTAGCGGCAAAAAAAATACTATCGGCGTCTAACGGTATGAATTTATATAGAGGCTGTACGCATGGCTGTATTTATTGTGATTCAAGGAGTAATTGTTATCATATAGATCATAAATTTGAAGATATTGAAGTAAAACAGAATGCCGTTGAATTGCTGGAAGATTCTTTAAAAAGAAAACGTAAGCGGTGTATGATAGGTACAGGAGCTATGACCGATCCGTATATTCCTCTGGAAAATGAATTGGGATATATGAGAAAATCACTATTGTTGGCAGAGAAATACGGATTTGGATTCACATTGATTACAAAATCGGATAGAATACTCCGCGATTTGGATATATTAAAGAGAATAAATGAAAAAACAAAATGTGTGGTACAGATGACGATGACCACTTATGATGAGCAGCTATGTCGGAAATTAGAGCCGAATGTAAGTACAACAAAAGAACGATTTGAAGTTTTGAAAATTTTGCGTAGAGAGGGGATTTCTACCATTGTTTGGTTATGCCCTATATTGCCGTTTATTAATGATACTGAGCAAAATCTGCATGGTTTATTAAACTATTGTATTGAAGCGGAGGTATATGGAATTATAAATTTCGGTATGGGTATGACTTTGCGTGATGGAAACCGTGAATATTTCTATAGACAATTAGACAGATTGTTTCCAGGACTGAAAGAAAGATATATTAATTATTATGGAAATCAATATATCTTATCGAGTCCAAACGAAAACAGGCTGTTAGAAATATTTAACCGAGTGTGCGACAAGCATAATATCGTTCATAACAATGAAAAAATATTTGAATATCTACGAACATTTGAAGAAAAAAGCAATAACGCACAGTTATCTCTTTTTGATTTTATGTAGGCAAATAATATATTGGTATTTATTTTACGTTTTTAACTGTTTTAAAAGAGTATTCTGTAAAACAATAAAACATTTACCCCGAGAACTTGAAACCTCGGGGATTTTATTTTATCGGCAGACCTTTATGCTCCGAAGTTATCTTTTATACGATTTATTATTTTTTTCTCCATCCTTGATATTTGTACCTGAGATATACCTATTTCCTTCGCAGTTTCGCTTTGAGTCTTGTCCTTAAAGTACCTTAGATATATTATTCGCCTTTCCTTCGGTTCAAGCTGCATAAGCATTTGCTTAAGCGTTATGCTGTCGGTTATATCGTCGGGATTGTTATTTGACAGCAGGTCTATAAGATATACAGGGGAGCCGTCGTTTTGATAGACAGTCTTAAAAATGCTTTCCACATCTTTACATGACTCTAATGCTTCCACAAGATTTTCGGGTTCTATGCCCATTTCTCCTGCCAACTGCATAATTGTAGGTTCATCGCCGTTTTTTTTAGTAAGCTGTTCTCTTACCGCTTTTGCTTTTGCGGCGGTCTCTTTCAAAGGGCGGCTTACTTTTATCATTCCGTCGTCCCTTATAAAACGCCGTATTTCACCCATAATCATCGGAACCGCATAGGTTGAAAATTTTACATCGTAGGACATGTCGAATTTGTCTATACATTTTATAAGACCTATGGCACCTATCTGAAATAAATCTTCGGCCTCATAGCCTCTACCTCGAAATTTTCTGACTATACTCCATATAAGACCGCTGTTATCGACTACAAGTTTTTCCATTGCTGCGGAATCACCGTTTTGTGCCGCTTCTATAAGTTTTTTTGTCTCATCCAATAATAACCCTCCAAAGTCAGTCTGTTTTAGACAGCTTTTTAGCCATTGTTATTCTTGTTCCCTGACCGCAAACCGAATCGACCTTCAGGCTGTCCATAAAGGTCTCCATAACGGTAAAGCCAAGTCCCGAACGCTCTAACTCCGGGCGTGAAGTGTAAAGGGGAGTCATTGCTTTCTGTACGTCGCTTATGCCTTTTCCTCTATCTGAAATTTCTATGTAAACGTCTCTTCCCTCGTATGAACACATAAGGCTTATGTCGCCGAAACTGTTTTCATATCCGTGGATTATGGCGTTGGTAACAGCTTCCGATACTGCGGTTTTTATATCGGTTATTTCCGAAACCGTCGGATCAAGAGGCAGTAAAAAAGCCGCGACGGCTGTTCTTGCAAAAGCTTCGTTGACGGATGAGGAAGAAAAAGTCAATGTCATACTGTTTTTATCTTTCATCAATTATGTACCTCCTGATTTATTCCCAGAACAGCGTCTTCTACGGTTTTGTAGGAATTTATTATTCTGTATATGCCCGATATGGACAGAATTCTGTCGGCTTCTTTTGACGGTGAAGCTATCGACAGTTTGCCTCCGAGGGCGGAAACGGTTTTATATCTTCCTATAATAAATCCTATACCGGAGCTGTCCATAAATTTTACCGCGCTCATATCAAGTACAAGATTATCGGCGCCCGATATATATAATTCCCTCTCTGTAAGACGGCGTATTTCTTCTGCAAATCGGTGGTCAATATCTCCTTCTATTTCGGCAATAACTGTTTTACCGTGCTTTTTGAAATGAATATCCATATTCTTGCTCCTTTCCTATGTCAATAAGGATACTATAATATAAATTATTACCGGTTAATACAAAAATAATTCGCAAATTATTTCAAAAAAATACCCCGGTTTCTTTATGAAAACGGGGTCGTAAAATCAGCACTTTTCAACTTCGGGATATTCTGTTCCGAAAGTATCAACTGTTACTTTTTTCATTTTTTGTTCTTCAAGAGGTTTGTCGGAGTAGTTTGTTTTAACAGCAGCGATGGCGTCAACAGTATCCATACCTTCGATTACTTTGCCGAAAGCAGCGTATTCGCCGTCAAGATGGGGCGCGTCCTGGTGCATGATGAAGAACTGAGAACCGGCTGAGTCTTTCATCATTGATCTTGCCATTGATAAAACTCCTCTTTCATGTTTAAGAGTATTCTGAGTAAATCCGTTGTGAGCAAATTCTCCTCTGATACGGTAGCCGGGACCGCCTGTACCCTGACCGAGGGGATCTCCGCCCTGTATCATAAATCCGCTTATTACTCTGTGGAATATTATTCCGTCGTAAAAGCCTTTGTTTATGAGTGAAATAAAGTTGTTAACCGTATTAGGGGCATATTCGGGATAAAGTTCGGCTTTAATTATTCCGCCGTTTTCCATTTCGATTGTTACAACAGGGTTTTTCTTTTCCATAAGTCATTAATTCCTTTCTTAAATAAAGTTACCGAATAAAAAGATTTTGATATTATTTTTGCAATTCGGTAGATTTTTATAGGATAAATTATATCATATTTTTTAAATATTGCCATTATATCATGTTTTTTATTGATGATTATTTTCCCATGTATGGTTAAATCGCTCCTTATCGGAACGGTAATCATTACCGCTGTTATTAGTCTGATCATATTTTGAACGCTTGTCGACATAATCCATTTTAAGTTCTTTATAAATAAGAGCTGAAGCCGAGTAATAATACGGAAGAACATAAAGTCCGGCAATACCGAAAGTTATATATGTTAATAAAAACCACCCGATAAAGCTTAAATCAAATAAAAACAGGTCAAGTTTTCTTCCGTTGGTCATTTTTTTACTTATTCTTATGGCGTCAATAGGAGCCAAATCCGGACTTTCGGCAAGTATGTAAAAAGCCATTTTGTATCTATAAAAGGCAACTATTCCCGGAACAATAAGAAGAAATGACCACAAAATTACAAATACCGATACTAAAACGTTTAGGATAATAGCTTTAAAAATATGCTCAAATCCAAAAAAGAACGTCTGTAAATCGGTTTCCTTTCTTCCCGTCATTGATATGTAGGCATGAGCAAGACTGAGCATAAATCCCGAAGACAGCACAAGCAAAGTTATCCAGTAAATATAATTTATAATATGAGCCTGTCTTCTGAAAAGATAGAACAGATTATTTACCGAATATGTAATAAACGGAATAGAGTATATAATTATTGCCGCTGATACAGCACATAAGCCTTTATTATTTCCGACGGTTTCCTTTGCGCTTTTTTTCAATTTTATCCGCGAAACCATTTAATCACCTCACAATTGCAAAATTAATTTTATCATAGAGATTATTAAAAGTAAATCAAAGCGAAAAGTTATAAGAGAATTGTAATATATAACTAATAAACATACACGTTTTACCGTAAATAAATTTTTAGACAAAGCCGTTTATTGACACTGTCCGTTAAAAATGATACGATATTTACAGTAACCAGTAGTATTCTAGCTCATTAAAGGAGACCTTTTTATGGAAGCAAATGAAATTTTGAGCCATATAGACCATACGCTTCTCAAAGCCGTTTCTGATAAAGACAGTATAATGAGACTGTGCAAAGAGGCTGTAGAATATAAAACCGCATCCGTATGCGTACCTCCGTCATATGTAAAGATGATAAGAGAAAACTTTTCGGAACTTAAAATATGCACTGTAATAGGTTTTCCCCTCGGATACTGTACGAAAGAGGTTAAGGTTTTCGAGACGGCGGACGCCGTAAAAAACGGAGCGGATGAAGTCGATATGGTTATTAACCTCGGCGATGTTAAAAACGGTGAGTTTGATAAAATAACAGATGAAATAGCAGCTGTGAAAAAAGCCGCTGGAGATAAGATACTTAAGGTAATAATAGAAACATGTTATCTGACTGAGGATGAAAAAGTATCGCTATGCCGCTGCGTTACAGACGGAGGAGCGGACTATATAAAAACATCTACGGGATTCGGAGATGCCGGAGCTGATATAAACGATATAGAACTGTTTAAAAAGCATATCGGACCAAATGTAAAAATAAAGGCAGCCGGAGGAATAAGAACAAAAGAAGCAATGGAAGAATTTATTAACGCCGGATGTGAAAGAATAGGAACAAGCGGCGCTAAAAATTTGATAAACTGAAATTAAGGGAGGAATATAATTATGAACAATACGCCTACACCGCACAATTCCGCAGTAAAAGGAGAAATAGCAAAAACGGTTTTAATGCCGGGTGATCCTTTAAGAGCGAAATTTGTAGCAGAGAATTTTCTTACAGATGTAAAACAGTTTAACAGTGTAAGAAATATGTTTGGATATACAGGAAAATATAACGGAAAAGAAGTTTCCGTTATGGGAAGCGGAATGGGTATGCCTTCAATAGGTATATACTCATATGAGCTTTTTAATTTCTATGACGTTGAAAATATCATAAGAATAGGTACGACAGGTGCTATACATGATGACCTTGATCTTGGAGACCTTGTAATAGCACAGGGTTCATGCACAGATTCAAACTTTGCAAAGCACTTCAATCTTCCGGGAACATTTGCACCGATAGCAAGTTTTAAGCTTTTAAGAGGCGCTGTAGACGCCGCTGAAAAACTCGGCGTAAAATATATGGTAGGAAACGTGCTTTCAAGCGATGTTTTCTATAATGAAACGTTTGACAGCTTTATTCAGTGGAAGAAAATGGGCGTTCTCTGTGCCGAAATGGAATCGGCAGCTCTTTATATGAATGCAGCTCAGGCAGGGAAAAATGCACTTTGCGTATTGACTGTTTCAGACTGCCCGATGAAAGGAACGGCTACAACTGCCGAAGAAAGACAGACAGCATTTACAAATATGATGAAAGTAGCTCTTTCACTTGCATAAGTTAGAGCATATCGGTCTTAAGGCGTACAGAGGAAAATATATTTGATATTTTCCTCATATTACGCCAAAAGACCTCTTTTTTTATAAAAAATAAGGAGGGAAACTATGACTGACAGAGAATTGGTAGCGGAGGCTATTGAGGCAAGAAAAAAATCATATTCGCCGTATTCCGGATATATGGTAGGCGCGGCGCTCCTTACGGAGGACGGCAAGGTTTACAGGGGTTGTAATATAGAAAATGCGGCTTACTCTCCGACAAACTGTGCGGAGAGAACGGCATTTTTTAAGGCTGTATCGGAAGGTGAAAAAAATTTCTCGGCTATTGCGGTCATAGGCGGACATAAAGACGCTAGACCTGAGGAATTCGGTTATTTTTATCCGTGCGGAGTATGCCGACAGGTAATGATGGAATTTTGTAAACCCGATGATTTTAGGATAATAACTGCCAGAAGCGAAAACGATTTTAAAGTACAAAAATTAAAAGACCTCCTGCCGGACGGGTTCGGGCCTTCTGATTTAGAATAACGATTTGGGAGAAACTATGAAGAATTCAACGCTTTGCTATATATATAAAGATGACGAATGTCTAATGCTTCATCGCACAAAAAAGGAAAATGACCAGTCCCATGATAAATGGCTTGGAATAGGCGGGAAATTTGAAGATAAAGAAAGTCCTGAAGACTGCGCGTTAAGAGAGATAAAGGAAGAAACAGGTCTAACCGTTACAGACTACAGATACAGAGGAATTGTAACATTTGTATCTGACGAGTGGGAAACGGAATATATGCACCTTTTTACAGCAGACGGATTTACCGGAAATATAATTGAATGCGATGAGGGAG
>URLB01000053.1 GCA_900548595.1 uncultured Eubacteriales bacterium | reverse complement strand
CTGTCGGGTTCTTCGTTTACTCCTAACTAACCTTATCCGATATAAGCTCGTCCACCGTTACACCGATTTTGTGATATAATGATTTTAAGGAGTTGATAGTTATGGATAGTACCACAAATCAAATAATCGCAACTGGAATTATCTCTTTACTCAGCGGCATCTTAGCTTCTTATATAACCATTGTTTCTAATCGGTTAAGCGATAATAAAAAATTATTAGCCGAATATATCGCAGAGGTTATTTCTTTATATTCTGAATTTGCTTTAAAGAAAGATATTGAAATAACAAGCAGACTAATCGCCGCAATAGAAAAAGCAATGTTGTTTTCAAACAAAGAGACAGAGCTTCTTTTGCTTGAACTCCATAACTAAATCTTGAATAGTCCTATAAACCCCCAGAAGTGTGGAGAGCTGATGAAGCTAATTCATGATTCAGCTAAGAAGCAACTTAATGATTAATACCGCAATAACGATGTCGCATATCCTACGCGCTGAATCAAATACCCTAATTGCTACTTCTTTTTTTAATTCTTTCATCTTTCCACCTCCCAGATGAGTTTATTAGTTTGTTCATAAAATACTTTTGTGCTATACTCCGTTTTAAGGAGATGAACTAAGTTGACTAAAGAACAGATAACTTTTTTAACAGCCATATATAAAAGAGATTTAACTCTTTCAGAAATCTTTGAAAAGACAGACCTTAGATATGAAAATTACCTGCACATTATCAATTCAAAAAACTTTATAAATAAATACGTAATAGTCTACGAAAAGGCTATGTTTGAAGATAATCTTTACGGTCTCACCGATGCCGGTATAGAAGCTGTTGAAAAAAGTTTAGAGGATAAATCCGATAAACTATTCAACAAACAAACTACCATTATCACAATAATTATCTCTGTATTATCATTAGCAGTGAGCATATACTCACTACATTCGCAAAAATACTTAGAAACAAAACTGACAGAAGTTGAAAACGCTGTCCTTTCAGAGAATCAATCTGCTTCTCCAAATCTTCAATAATATTTTCTTGGTGGGATATAAAATTGCGTACTGAAGGATTTTTCTCAGCTTCTTCTATTTCTTTTATTGCGGCAAAAAATTCTTGCTGTGTCATCTTTCCACCTCCTACTCGTTTATCTCCTGTCGGGTTCTTCGTTTACTCCTAACTAACCTTATCCGATATAAGCTCGTCCACTGTTACACCAAGGAAGTCAGCGACTTTTTTGACCTTATCAACAGAAGGACATACATCATTCCATTTACATACACTTCCCTGCGAAAAACCTAAGTTTAATTCAAGTTTCCTTATAGGTATATTCTTTTCTTTACACATTGTTTTGATTTTTTCGTATAACACTTACTCACCTCCTTGTAATTTTTCTGAAAATATCACAACTTTTATTGACTTACTTCTGAAAATATTCTATAATTCAATTAACAATAACTATATAAACACCATTCAAAATAAGCATATATTGTTTTTGCGATTTTTTCAGAATATCTAATATTTATTATATGCTATATTTTCAGAAAGTCAATAGTTATTTTGCGATTTTTTCAGAAACTGGAGAGATGTCTATGACCCTAAAGGATAAAATCAAAGAATTATGCGCAAAAGAAAAGATTTCTATGAATAAATTGGAAACAGACCTTGATTTTGGTAAAGGTTATATTAGTAAATTAGGTAAAAGTAGCCCAAATGCTTCAAAGCTACAAAAAATTGCCGACTACTTTGGTGTATCGCTAGATTACCTTATTGGTTCTGAAAATAACGAACCTCAACTTCCTAAAGGGGCGATCCCTGTAGATGTATCTGATTTTGTAAAAATTCCTATAATCGGCAGTGTACGTTGTGGAGAGCCGATGTTTGCTGAAAGTAATATAGAGGGTTATCAATTAACTTCATCAGATGATCTACTTGACGGATATGACTATTTCTATCTCAGAGCCAAAGGCGACAGTATGATTAATGCAGGAATAAGCGAAGGTGATTTACTCCTTATCAGAAAACAAAGCGATGTAGACAGCGGAGACATAGCCATAGTTAATGTAAACGGCGATGAAGAGACTTTAAAAAGAGTAATAAAAAAAGACGGCGCTATTATATTGCAACCGGAAAATCCATCTTATGAGACAAAAATATTTATGGGCAGAGAATTAAACGATGTATACATTCAAGGAAGATTAATGCAGGTAGTTAAGAGGTATTAAAAGGGTTGTGATAAAATTGGCAATACTATCTTTCGAGGAGTACAAACGTCAAAAGCTTAAACCTGAGTTTGAAACTTCTGTTAATAAAGTAAATCCTTATAACGGTAAAGTAATCAGAACAGTTGATGATCTTATTGAGTATAAAAGAGAATATAATTTTGAGCTTTATACAGCTGATAAAACCATTATTAATCCATATACCAAAGAAAACTTCGCTACATTTGATGAATACCAACAATTTTTGGATTTACCATTAAGGTGGGAATATGATGAATATTTAAAGAATGTTTCTCCACCTGAAAGAAGTAACTTCTATTTCTTAAAAAAAACAGGTAACACACTGATTCTTATAGTAAAAATAGGATGTTCAGGCATTCTGCTTTTTTGGTGGATTTTGTATATCATATCTGCTGTAATAACTTATTTTTTAAATTTGTCTAATGTAAACTTACATAATCAAGAAATAGGATTGTTGATTACAATACTTATATATTTTTTCTTTATAATATCAACAGCTTTAATAATCGAAAAGGATGATAAAGTAAGTAATTTAAAGTCTGAATTATCTAATTTAGAAAAAAAGCTAAACAACACAGCAACTTTTTATGAAATGAAATATGAAGATAAGCTCCAATCCTTAGAAGATGAGTATAGAGAAAAAAACAGTGAACTAGAAACTAATTTCAGACACAAAAATGATGATTTAGTCAAATCTTACAGTCAAACCAAATTAGCATTAGATAAAAGAGAAGAAGAAATAAATTCAAGAAAGGTATATATAGAAAACATAGTAAATGAAACTTCTCAAAAATATCCTTGGCTTGCCACAATATATTCCGAGTTATTTTATTCTGTTGATAAAAAAATTGCAGCTGACTTAAAAAACAAAAAGCGCCCTGCACTTAAGGCGTCCGATTCCGTTATGGAAATAGCACAAGAAAAACGCCAACTTATGAAAGAAAACAAAATGCTTGAATATCAGCTTCACTACTTAGAAACTCTTTTTCCTTGGTTAGAAGATTTTGAAGAAGCGGATCCTTATAAGGCTCATGATTACATATATGCAACAGAAAACAACCTTGAACATACTGAGTATGACAAACTCAAGAGTTGGCTGTCTCCTGAAGAATACGCCAAACTTTCAACTACAGAGAAGTATCAACTTGCCTTGGACAGATACCAAAAAAGAAAAAAATCGGACTGGGATATAGGAATAGAGTACGAAAGGTATGTAGGCTATCTATATGAAAGTAAAGGATATAAAGTTAAATATAATGGTGCATTAATGGGACTTGAAGATATGGGAAGAGACCTTTTGGTTGAAAAAGGAGACGAAACCTTAGTTATTCAGTGTAAACGTTGGGCTAAGTCTAAAACAATACACGAAAAACATATCTTTCAGCTGTATGGCAGTTTAATTGTAGCTTCAATAAAAGACCCTAAAAGAACATATAAGGGTATATTTATAACAAGCACAACATTATCATCATTAGCAAAAAAGTGTGCAGACTCTTTGAAAATTAAAGTTAAAGAAAATTTTGATTTCGACAGTTATCCGCTAATAAAATGCAATCTTTCAAAAACAGGCGAAAAGATATATCATCTTCCGTTTGACCAACAGTACGATAGAGTTGATATATCCCCGAGCAAAGGCGAATTTTATGCCTATACAATTGAAGAAGCGGAGGCAAAAGGATTTAGAAGAGCTTTTAGATGGACTGCGGATAAATAATGCAATATAAATTAAAATGTTTGTATTGAACAAAATTAATATAAATAATGAGGTATTAAAGGGAGGTTCTACAAATGAAAAGAAGAATTTTAACGCTTGTTTTATCTTGTAGTTTGATATTCGGTGCAGTTCCTGCTTATGCACAGGAAATCAAAGACTCAACTTCTGCTGTATATACATATTCAATGCCATTCGATACTAAGTTAAAAACAGTAGACGGTCAGCTGTACATAAGCGCCAGAGATGCAGCCACCTTACTCGGTGCCGGCATTTCTTGGGATAGCTCAACAAAGACAGCTGTAATTTTTGAAACAGACCATACACTTGTCTTTAAAGTAGGCGAAGCAGGATACTATAACAATTCTGTTCAAATGTATTCTTCAAACAAGCCTGTTATTATTGACGAAACGTGTTATATATCTCTTGCAGATTGTCTTAAAGGTGCCGGCAGAAGATATGAATATTTATCTGATGGTTCAATAAATGTGTTGTGTCCGTTAAAAACATACAACAGCGGCATGATGACAAGTGATGAATATGCACAACAGTATTTGAATAAACCATCAACAAATCAGTATTATAAACCGTATGTCCCCTACTCTACTAACGGTACATATTCGCCAAATGCAAACTATTATAATAAATTTGATTATGATTATAACAAATACGAAGAATATGCAAACGAACTGTACGAAAAAGCAGAACAAGCAAAAAAAGAAGCTGCCGAACTTCAACAGTATGATCCTGCTTATGAAGAAGCTGCCAGAGATGCTTATATCAAATATAAAATGGATTCTTTAAATGCAAGCACATACGGACCTTATGCGGGAGTATATGAAGAAGCTGCTCGACAGGAGTATGAAGCTGCCCTTGCAAAATTAGGTATATATAACTAACCCCCATAAGCCTAATGGGGAAAAATAAAAATCCCCTGTGCGCCAACAGGATTTGAGAATGATAATAAGAACCAACCCCAAAGACACTATAGAGCATTATTTTACGCCATCTAACATTATTCAGTGTTACTTAACGCAAAAAAGAATAAAATTAAGAATTTTTTCGTTGACATCGGACTATATTATTTGATATGATACACATACAATAGAGAATAGTATTTGATGCGTAGCATATAATATTTTGGAACGTACTCCGGTGACCTTCGGGCCCGGGGTCTTTTTTATGGAGGATTTTTTTGATGCAGGTAGATAAACCTTTTAAAACCCATGAAGAATTAATAGAATTGTTGAAAAGTAGAGGGATTAATATATCTACTCAAAATGATGAAGTATATGCTAAAAATATATTATCCAAAGAAGGTTATTACAATATAATAAACGGATACAATAAACTTTTTTTAGACAAAACATCCAGCGAAAACTCATATAAAAAAGGTACTACTCTCAAGGAAATATATGCTTTATATAATTTTGATAGGGTTCTCAGAAGTATCTTTTTTAAATACATATTGAAAGTAGAAAGCAATGTTAAGAGCTTAATTGCATATTATTTTCCTATGAAATATGGACATGCTAATTATTTGGTTTATAGAAATTTTAATACTTCATGTAAAGATGCTCAATCCAAAATTACGGCACTTATATCAGAAATTCAAAAACAAATTTCAAGCAGAGCATCTGACCCCAGTATATCTCATTATCTAAGTAAATATGGATATATACCATTATGGGTTTTAACAAATATATTAACCCTGGGAACTATAAGTAAATTCTATAGTCTTATGAATGTACCCGAACGTCAAAATGTATCTAAGGCTTTTAAGGTATTAGATACTGAGCTCGAAAACGAGCTTCTTTATTTATCTTCTGTGAGAAATTTTTGTGCTCATGGTAATCGATTATATTGCTATCGTACTAAGAAACCTCTTATTGATACTCCGTATCATTTAAAATTATCTATAAATAAAAACTCTAATGGCGAATACGAATACGGAAAACGTGACCTATTCGCAGCTATGATTGCATTAAGGCGACTTTTATCAAATAATGACTACAATAGTATGTCAAAAGAAATATACCGTGCTATAGGTGTTCTTAGTAGAAAACTAACTGTTATCACAAAAGAAGATGTGCTGCACGAAATGGGTTTTCCTAATAATTGGCGTGATTTAAGACATTAAAAAATCCCCTGTGCGCCAACATAGGGGAAAGAAAGGTTATGCGGTATATGAATACCCACTCGCAACTAAAGTATATCATATGACCGCTTTTATTTCTATACCCAAAATAAATAAAGGAGGTCTTTTTTTATGGCTACTGCAAAGAAACTCCCCAGCGGACAGTGGCGTACATTAGCTTATAGCCACACAGAAACAATTGACGGAAAACAAAAGCGGATTTACGAAAGCTTTACCGCTCCCACAAAAAAAGAAGCCGAATATATGGCTGCTGAATTTATGTTAAATAAAAAGCGTATTCATATTGGCAATCTTACATTTATTGAAGCTGCCGAAAACTATATTGCCGATAAAGAAAATATCCTTTCACCGTCAACAATAAGAGGATACAAGTATATTATCAAAAAAGAAACCGAAGATATAAACCAAATCCCTATTAAAAAAATTGACGAAAAGTTATTACAACGCTTTATAAACAATAATTCGGTTAAATACTCTTCAAAGAGCATAAGCAACCAAATCGGATTTATTTCGGCTGTTTTAAAAAAATATAAGATAGTTCTCGACTTTGACTCTTTAAGTCGCAAGCCTAAACAAAAACGAGAAATTCTTATTCCGTCAGAAAACGAAGTATTAAGCTTACTGCACATTTCAAAAGGAACAACTATGGAAGTCCCTTTAATACTTGCCGCTTTATGCGGTTTGCGTCAAAGCGAAATTGCAGGCTGTACATGGGATAAATTAAACGGAAATATTTTAAAAATCCGTGGCGCTGTAGTTATGGATGTAGACAATAATTATGTACATAAGCAGGAAAATAAATCCATTTCCGGCACAAGAGATATTATATTGGTTGATTACGCATCAAAAAGGTTAAATGCGATAAAAAACGGAAGAACAACCGGATCCATGTCGGAAATGACACCTTCCGGCGTTCTAAAGGGATTAAAACGCTTATGCCGTGAACTTGGCATAAATGAATACTCCATGCACTCTCTCAGGCATTATCATGCGTCTACAATGTTATCGCTTAATATCCCTGATAAATATGCAATGGAAATACTGGGTCAAAACAGTCCTCACATGCTGAAAACCGTATATCAGCATACGTTTTCCAGTGAATTTGTAAAGGTAAACTCTATAATTAACGAACACTATAATAATATTATGCAACACGAAATGCAACACAATAAAAAATAAACCCCGAATTTTCGGGGTTTTTATGACGGAGGCGGTGGGATTCGAACCCACGGTACCGTTGCCGGTACACCTGATTTCGAGTCAGGGCCGTTATAACCACTTCGATACACCTCCGCAGATACTTTGCTATTATAGCATACAGATGATATAATAGCAAATGTTTTTTTAGATATTTTCTCCCATTTTCTCTGATTTATTTAAAAATTCCGTATTCTGTACATCTCCTTTATTCCATACTCCATCTGCAATAAGCGTTCCTCGGTCTTTCCATTTCAAATGATTTGCAATAAGTTTATATGTAGATGTAATTCCTTCAAATTCTTTTATTTCCTGAGTAGCTCCGCATACTATCAGCGCACACTCCTTGCCCGAAATATCTTTTCCGGCTGTACCGAAAGAATAGATTTTGTCAATAACATTCTTTATTTGAGATGTAAATGAAAACCAATACATAGGCGTTACAAAAACAATTACATCACACTTCTCTATTTCAGGCGCAATCGTATTAAATCCGTTGGAAACCGCGCACGCCCCGTCGTTAGTAAAACATTTGTCGCATGCCTTGCACGGTCCTATATTCATACGTCCTGCGTCAAATCTTACAACATTATTATCAGCGGCCACCGCTCCGTCAATAAAGGCGTCGGCAAGTCTGTCGCTGTTCCCGTCAACTCTCGGGCTTCCTGTAATAACCAATACATTTTTACCAGCCATTTTTTACCTCTCCTCCGCTTAACAATAAAATTAAAACCTGTTTAATATTATAACAATTAATTCATTTAATGTAAAGCAAGCCGTAATTTACTGTATTATCAACATCATAAATTATACGGTTAAATAAAAAAGGCCGAAAAATCCGAGAACGTATATACCATATTCAATCCGTTCCGTTTTTATCGGTCTGTATATTAAAAGAAGGATAACTTAACCGGCTTTGACGCCGCTTAGTCTATTACTTACTGACTGTAGCGACGTCATGCCTCTATATAATATTTAAACCAAACGAATATAAATTCGTCGGATTGTTGTAATTACTCCTTTGCCGTTCCGGGGTCGTTTATATTTCCGAGTACAGCCGTTACATCAACGGCAGTATCTCCGTTTCTTATTATGCCTATTTTAACTTCATCACCGACATTGCTTTCTCCGACAAGAGCTACAAGGGTATCCATATCCATTACATTTGTATCGTTATATGATACTATTACATCTCCTTCCTCAATTCCTGCCTGCTCCGCACATCCTCCGCTGATTACGGATGTTACAAGAACGCCTACGGGAAGTCTGTAAAGCTCTGAAAGCTGAGTCGTAATGTCCTGACCCGTAATGCCAAGATAAGGTTTTTCAACCGATCCTGTCTCTCTTATTTCCTGGAGTATAGGCACCGCTATACTTGACGGTATTGCATATCCTACTCCCTCTGCGCTGCTTCCGTCTGTTGTTGTGAATGTTTTTGCAGTATTAATTCCGATTACCGCTCCCGAATAATCAACGAGAGCTCCTCCGCTGTTTCCGGGGTTTATAGCCGCATCAGTCTGGATAACCTCAAGTTCTTTACCTTCTACGTTTACGGTTTTGTTCTCGGCGCTTATCATACCGCCAGTTGTTGTTTTTCCTTCTCCAAGGGAATTTCCGATTGCTATAACGGATTCTCCCAAATTAACTTCTTCCGATGTGTCAAATGTAGCTATTGTAACATTTTCAATACCCTGTGCTTCCAAATCGGCTTTTTCTACGGAAAGCACTGCAAGGTCGGTTGTTTCGTCATATCCGACTACCGTAGCCGGTATTATTTCATCGGCGTCATCGAAAGCAATCGCTATATTTTGCGCACCGTCTATAACATGTTCATTTGTAGCGACATATACAAGGGAATTGTCTTCCGAGAAGATAACTCCGCTTCCCGCTCCCTGAGCTTTATAAGGAACGGTATAGAATCCATAGTTTGCCATTCCTTCCGATTCAGTCGTAATACTTACAACAGCGCTGTATACAGAAGCTATTGCGTCGCTTGCAGAACTTGATTTAATCGAAGACACTGCCGCAGCTGTAGTTGTCAGTACACCGTCGTATGTATTGCCTTTATTTCCGCTGACCGCTCTTGCAAAACCATATCCTGCGCCAAGACCGGTACCTATTCCAAGGCTGCATACAAGACATATAGCTATTGCTTTTCCGAACTTGTTATTCTTTTTTGTCTTTACCTTTATCTCATAATAAGGGGATTTTCCGTTTCCCCCGTTCGCAGATCCATTCGTTTTTTCATCTTTTATATCTTCTTTTTTGTCATCTGAATTGTCGTCTTTACTGAAAGCGGCTTCATCTGAAGGTTTTTCAGCCGCATTTACTGGCACATTCAATGTTTCCCTTGCGGTACCCTCAAAAGGCTTATCATATACGTTCTCATATTTTTCAGTATCATGTGAAGGATCATCTGCATTTATGTATCCTTTTGAATCCACAGTTCTTTCCTCGTTATTTTCCTTTTCATCTGTATTGTTAGGATTAGCATTATCATTTTGATGTTCCTCATACCATCCCATATTTATTCCTCCTTAATATCTAATGTCGTTTTGCGACTTTTTTATTATCTTTTCTATGTTTTGAATTATAATAATCATTTTTGAACACCGTGTGAACAAATAATAAAAAATACGTTAATAAAAAATTTTCAAATAATGAATGTTTAATCGCTATAAAAACCCATAATCAAAATTTTTTGATATGCCGCCCTCTTCCTACAATCGTTTTTCTTTGGTATAATCTCATTATTAATAAATAAAGCAAAGGAGACTTTCCATGACAAAAATTATAATCGCCACAACAAATGAAGGCAAGATGAAAGAGTTTCGTTCTCTGTTGGCACATAAAGATGTAGAAATCATGTCAATGAAAGAAGCCGGAATCGATATTGATATAGAAGAAAACGGCAAGACGTTTGAAGAAAATGCAGCTATAAAAGCAAAAACCGTATGTGATTTCTGCGGCTGTATATGTCTTTCCGATGACAGCGGTCTTGTTATAGACTTTCTGAACGGAGAACCCGGTATATATTCGGCACGATACCTTGGCATGACACCCCATACAGCGAAAAAAATAAAATAATAATCGAGCGTCTTAACGGCGTTCCCAAAGAAGAACGCTCCGCACGTTTTGTATGCGCTGTAGCCGCCGCTTTTCCCGACGGGAGGGTAATGACTGTCAAAGATACTATGGAAGGTTATATAGCGGAATCAGCAGCCGGAAACGGAGGTTTCGGATATGACCCTATTTTCTTCTTCCCACCTGCGGGAAAAACAAGCGCCGAAATGACGCCGGAAGAAAAAAACGCCGTAAGTCATAGAGGAAAAGCCCTAAGAAAAATGGTTTCTCTTCTTGAAAAGGAGTTTTAAATGAAAATACTTGTTTTTTCCGACAGTCATAACAATACAGGTATTATGAACGATATTGTAAAAAAATACAACTCCGAAATCGACTGCATAATACATCTGGGAGACTGTACGGACGATACAACCGAATTCAGTACTATATGTCAATGCATACCTGTATTTCAGGTAAGAGGCAACAATGATTATGACAGTCTTTATCCGCATACACGCACTATTACAATAGGCGGCAAAAGAATATTTATGACTCACGGACACCGTCATAAGGTTTATTTTAATACTGACGGCATATATTATACGGCTGCTCAGGAACAGGCTGATATAGCTCTTTTCGGCCATACTCATATACCTTACCTTGAAAACGAAGGCGGTATCTTAGTAATGAACCCGGGCAGTATATCCCTTCCGAGAAGCTCCTGCGGCAGGACTTTTGCATTCATTACAATAGAAAACGGTAACATAACCGCTTCTATAATGATATACGACTTTGACAAAACGGAAAAGTTAAGAAGTATTTCCATATAAAATTTTGAATAACCTATTACATAAGATCCCCCTTACCGTCTCATATTCAAAGACAAATTCGGGGGATTATTTTTGTATATAAATTTTAATGTCGTCCGTTTTAATACTCTCTGCATTTATTTGTTGTAATTTAACAAATAACATACTCATACTTCCCATATAGCTTTGCCATTATGTAGCGTATGTATAAAATCAAAGTTAAATATAACTATTTTTTGTTTAAAGTATTTAAAAATGTATGCCTTTATGATAAAATCAGCTTGTAGTTAATATTTTCCACCGCTGAACAGACAACAAATCCTGTTGCGGTATAATTTATTAAAGGAGGATTATACATGAAAAAGAAATTAATTTCTCTTATCACGGCAGCTGTTATGGCTCTCGGAATTTCTGTTCCGGCTATGGCTGCCGACGCAAAACCCATGGAGGGCAAACTTGTTGTAGTGCATACCAACGATATGCATGGCTATTACGAAACTACCGAAACGTCTATCGGTATTGCCGGAGTAGCAGGACTTAAAAATTATTATGAAGCACAGGGTGCAGACGTTCTTCTTCTTGACGCGGGAGACTTTTCTCAGGGAAGTACTCTCGTAAGCTATTATAAAGGCAAAAATGCCGCAGAATATATGGCGGCGGCAGGATACGACGCAGTATCAATGGGAAATCATGAGTTCGATTACTCTTTTGACGCACTTCTTGACAATATGAAAGTCCTTACAGACGCAGGAGTAAAGGTAATCGACGCTAACGTAATCAATAAAGAAACAGGAAAATCATACTTTGACGCAAACGCCGTTTTCGAGTTTGACGGAATTAAAGTAGGCGTATTCGGTCTTGATACATCTGAAACACTTACAAAGGCAAGTCCAAGCAATGTAAAAGCCGTAAACTTCCTTGATAAAGAAGAAATGTTCAAAGAAGCTCAGGCTCAGGTTGACGAACTTAAATCAGCAGGATGCGACTATATAATCGCGCTTACACATCTCGGTGTCGATGAAGAAAGCGTAGGCAGACGTTCAACAGACCTTGCTGCCGCTGTAAAAGGAATAGACCTTATTGTAGACGGTCATAGCCATACAGTAATCGTAAGCACAGGTTCTTATCTTGCAAACGTAGGTACTGTAGTTATAGATAAAGAAGCAAAAACAGAAGAAGCAAAACTTATATCGGCAGCAGATTATGCCGCAGGTACAGCACAGTATGACGAAACAGTTAAAGCTCTTGTAGCAGAAGACGTTGCGGAAGTAGCGGAAGCATACTCAAAAGTATTTGCAAAAACAGAAGTACATCTTGAAGGTACAAAACAGATCGTTCGTTCACAGGAAACAAACCTCGGCGATTTTACTGCCGACGCTTATCTCTATACAGCACAGAAATATTCAGACGAGCACGAACTCGGCGTTAATGTTGACTGCTCTATATCAAACGGCGGCGGTATCCGTGTTTCGGTAGAACCCGGCGACATCTCAATGGACACTCTTGTAACTATATTCCCGTTCGGTAACAACGTATGCCTTGTTACTATTACAGGCGAACAGCTTCTTGAAGTTCTTGAGGCTTCAACGTTCTGTACTCCCGAAACTATCGGAGGTTTCCCTCAGGTAGCAGGTATAGAATATAAACTTGATGTAAGCGTTCCTTATGAAAACGGAGAACAGTATCCCGATTCAACATATTATGCTCCCGCAAAACCCGGCAGCAGAGTTACAATTAAATCCGTAAACGGTAAAGCTTTTGATCCTAAGGCTGAATATACGGTAGCCGTAAACAACTTCCAGGCAGAAGGCGGAGATACATATTATCAGCTTACAAAGAACTCCTACTTCTGTGATACGGAAATTCTTGACTGCGACGCACTTATCGAATATGTTAATTCCCTCGGCGGAGTTATCGGAGAGCAGTACAAAGAGCCTCAGGGTCGTATCGAAATCGTAGGAACAGCCCCCGAAGTAAAACCTGAAGAAGAAAAACCCACAGTTGAGCCTACTCCCGAAGTTCTTCCCGACGGAAGTATTTATACTGTTATCGATGGCGAT
>URLB01000052.1 GCA_900548595.1 uncultured Eubacteriales bacterium | reverse complement strand
TATAGCTCCGCTTTCCAAAGCTGCCAGAGCGCTGAAAATTTTATATGTAGAATCAGGAGACGTCCTTTTTATACTTTCTTTCTCATTGTAGACTGTATATGATTCGTTGTTCATATCATAAAGAACAAAGCTTCCTCCAAAGCCGTCAAAATACTCCGATAAATCTTCGGATTTTATATCCGCATTTCCTATTTTCGCATTTTTTTCAAAAGCCATTACGGATATATTCGGTATCTGAGTGAGAATAAGAACAAAAGCCATAACAAATGATAATCCGCTTACAAGTTTTTTCCCGAACGTAGCCTTTGTAAACACAGCGGCAGCCTCTACACGGTTTTTTATCTGCTTTGCGGAGCCTCCCATATCAGCCGCAAAATTTATAATCTTCTTCCTCTGGGCAAATTTGATAATTGTCATTCCGTATCCATATCTGTCTCCTGTCAATTCCATAACCGCCTCATCGCAGGCAGTCTCCATATCGTCGCGCATTATCGAAAATGCCGCCCATACTACAGGATTAAACCAATATACGGCTCTGAAAATACAACTAATAAAATTAACGACCACATCGCCCCTTTTATAGTGGATAAGTTCGTGCATAAGCACGTTTTCAATCTCCTTATCTGCCAGTTTAATATGAGGCAGCAATATAACAGTATTGAACAGACCGAATACCATCGGCGACTGCGTATTTCCTATTTTTACTTTAATTTTTCCGTTTACTCCCGTTTTATCTGCACAGCGTTTAAATATCCTGCAAATATTTTCATCTGCGTTTTCAGATTCTTTTGTTTCGGCAGTAAGTTTTCTAAGGCTTACAATAGCGGCAATAACAAACAAAATTAATCCTGCCGCCCATATACAGGCAGCTATATTTATTCCCATATTTGTATTAACTGCAAAATCATTAAAGGCGTTATTTTGCTGTACTGTTGGCTGTAATGCACCCGTCGATATATCCGGAATGATTATCCTCGTAATATTTGTCGCCTTTTTTCCACACGGAACAATTGGTAAAGCCAATATTACAAAAAACAGATAATCTATCCTATACTGCCAAGCAGCCGTTATATGCTTGTTCAAAACTTTTTTCAAAGCAATCAACAATGCTGTCAATGCAGTCATAAATAACATGCTTCTTAATATTTGTGAAGTCATCAAAGACCTCCTTTCCTGCCTTTTTCCAGAATTCTTTTCAACTCTTCTATATCTTCGTCGCTCAGTTTTGTATCGTCGATAAAATTAAGCACCATTGAATTTAAAGCTCCGTTATAAAACTTTTTTAAAAAAGATTTACTTTCCGTATTCGTATACTCGTCCTGTTTTACGGTAGCTCTGTATACAAAAACCCTTCCCTTTTTCTCATAACTCAAAGCGCCTTTTTTCACAAGCCTGGACAAAAGAGTCTGCACTGTTTTCGGACTCCATTCGCTTATGCTTTCAAACTTTTTAACAATATCGTTGGTACTTATAGGCTCATTATTCCAAACGACCTTCATTATTTCATACTCTGCTTCGGTAATTTTGGGTATTTCCTGCATTTATTCATCTCCTACATTTGTAATACTTCTTAAGTATAACATTTAATACACGCTTGTCAATCAAAAAAATTTTTCTTGACAATTAATCTTACATTTGTAATATTAATATAAACTACAATTGTAATATTTAGAGGTGATTATTTGTGAAAAAAAGAATTCATTTGGCATTTATTATGTTTATAATCATGTTCGCAATTTTGATATTTAAAATAGCCTTCATAAAAACTGTTTACGGAAAGCGTTATGAACACGCCGCCGCAAGCCAAAACAATTATGACGAAGTAGTCCCCGCTTCAAGGGGGCGTATTTTTGACAGTAACAATACTGTCCTTGCGGAAAGCGTTCCCATATATGACGTTATTCTCGAACCTATAATACTCGACTCCTTGAATGAGACCGAAAGAAATACAAGCGTTTCGTCTTTAAGCAGTATACTTGAAATATCCGAAAGCACGCTTAAAAATTATCTTTCAAAAGACGAAAAAGGAAATCTTATAAATAATACCTATTACCTGCCTATTGCCAAAGGCATATCATCCGAAACCGCCCGACAGATTGAAGATAAAAATCTAAAAGGAGTATGGTTGGAAAAGAAAGAAAAGAGAAAATACCCTTACAGCACATCGGCTTGTCATGTCATCGGCTTTGTAAACGGCACAAATATGCGCGGAATAGAAAAGTACTACAACAGCTATTTGGAGGGAAAAGACGGACGTATTGTAAAGCAGTACAGCGGCGCCAATCTATCCTCAGTAGAATATTATGAACCTGAAAACGGCTGCGACGTCATAACAACAATAGATTCCGTCATTCAAAAGGCTGCCGAAGACGCCGTATTGGAAGCTATGGAAATGTTCCCTTGCGAAACCGCTTCGGTAATTGTAACGGAACCGTCCACAGGAAAAGTTCTGGCGTCTGCTTCTTCGGGAATTTTTGATCCTAATACCCCTTCCGTCCCACTTGACAATCCGAATTTTAATTCCCTTTCATATGAGGAGCAGTCGGCATATCTGAACAATCTGTGGAACAACTATAACGTTTCCAGTACGTTTGAGCCGGGTTCTATTTTTAAGCCTATGCTTTTGTGCGGCGCGCTTGATGAAAACATAATTTCAGACGACAGCACATTTTTATGCGAAGGATTTATGCAGGTTGCCGACAGACGCATACACTGTATAAAAAGAACCGGTCATGGCAGTGAAACTCTCGAACAGGCTGTTTCAGCCTCATGTAATGTGGCTATGATGGATGTCGGTCTGAAAATGGGAGCAGAACTGTTTTATAAATACCAAACGGATTTCGGGTTCGGTTCAAAAACGGGAATAGATCTTCCGTCGGAAGTAAGCGCTTCATCACTTCGTTATTCGCCCGAAGCTTTAGGTCCTGTAGAACTTGCCACAGGTTCAATAGGTCAGTCCTTCAACTGTACACCTATACAGGCGATAACGGCATTTAACGCTTTGGCAAACGGAGGATATATAATGAAGCCGTATGTTGTAAATGAAATTAAAGACAGCTCAGGCATGACTGTTTATAAAAACGAACCCGTTAAAGTAAAACAAGCCGTATCTTCGGAATCATGTGAATTAATGAAAAAATATCTTATATCCGTTGTCGATAACGGTACGGGTAAAAAAGCAAAAGTAGAAGGTTACAGTATTGCGGGTAAATCGGGAACAGGAGAACAGGGCAACCGAGATGAAGATAATTATACAATAACATTTGTAGGATATTTTCCTGCCGAAGACCCTAAAATTTCCGCCCTTGTAATAATAGATAAACCAAAAGATTATGCTGACGGAGTTACTACCGCCGCACCGATATTCAAAACCCTTGCCGAAAAAATAATCGACTATATGAATTTTGAGCCGGCAACAGTTTCAATCGAGACAAATCCGCTTCCCGATTTTACAGGTTACAGCATTTCCGATGCCGAAAAAGTTCTCACTCAGCTCGGCTTGGAATTTAAAATCATCGGCACCGAAGAAACAGTCGTAAATCAGTTTCCGAAAGGAGAAACAGCCGTTTCCGACAAAACGGAAGTCATATTATACACACAGTAATTTCGTTATTGTAAGTTTGTTTTTCATTACAGATGTTAGATTAATCAAACACAGACTTTTAAACATACAAAAAGAGAGAATTTTATAAATTCTCTCTTTTTTAACCTCAAATTATGCTTTTTTCTCACCGTTTGCTATAAGCTGATATTCCATTTCTTCCTCTGTCGGAGGAGCGGCCATTCTTGCTGCTACGGGAGTATACTTTTTGTTGTTTTCCCATCTGTAATTGTTCTTTTTAATTATCAGGTGGCAAATCAAAAGAGCTACAAGACCGCATACAAAACTTAAAACTTCTCTGTTAAATCCTGGTATCAGCGCATGCAGTCCGAAATATCCGATAAATATTCCCAATAAAAGTCCTATACAAGGGAATCCATACATTATAAGCACTGCATTAAAAAATCCGTCTTGCTGTAATTCCAGTTCAACCCAATCACCCTCATGCGCTCCACACTCATTGGACGCTTCCAAAACCATTTCCTTTGATGAAAAAGTCATACACGCACGGCATTTTGCGCACGCCTCTGTTCTCAACATTTTTACAACGACTTTATTATTAGGCTTAACCTGCGTTACCTGCCCTTTTTCAGCCATAAAATCAACCTTCCTTTCATATGCGCCGAATGCGCTATTGCTATTATAGGTTTTATTATGCTAAATTTCAAGGTCTTTCGACAATCTATTTTTTTGCTTTCTGTATATTCTGTATAAAATAATCTTTATAATCGCCGTAACTGGAACGGCAAATACCATTCCCCAAATTCCGAATATACTTCCGAAAACCGAAAGCGAAAGTATTACAAGCACAGGATGCAACTCAACCTTATTACCTACTATTTTCGGTACTATTACCGCGCTGTCCAATTGCTGTAAAAGCAATATAACTATTGCGGCATACATAGCCTTTATCGGTGAACCTCCCAAAAGCGCAACGCTTACAGCTAAAAAGAACGCCACTATCGCTCCGACATACGGTATAAGGTTGGAAAAGCCTGATATCACTCCTATTATAAACGGATAGTCTATACCTATTATAAGGAAAGCAAGACTTATAAGCGTAGCCATAACAATAGCGTCTGTCAGCTGTCCGCCTATATATCCCGAAAATATTCTGTTTGCCTCCGAAAGAGAGTCTAAAATTCCTTCCGAATATTTAGGCAGGAAAGTTTTTATAATATCTCTTCCATAATAAAGTATCCTTTCTTTCTCCACAAGGAAATAAAATGCCGCCGTAAGTCCTATAAGCAAATCAACCGCAAATGAACCGATAGATGAGGCTCTTCCTGCAAAATATCCTGTAATCTTACCTATACCGGCTTTTATAAAGTTCATTGTTCCGTCAAACATACTTGTTTCATTTTCAACAAGACCTATTTCCGCAAGCTTTATATTAAGTTGTTTTAGAGTATTGGTAAAACCGAAAAGAGAAGCTCTTATTTTTTCTTCGATAAGTATTATATCCGATTCTCCTATGCCCATAACTGCCAAAATAATAATCAGCGCTACTCCCGAAAATAATATAATATATAAAAAAACCGTTCCGGCTATCCGCTTTCTGAATACAGGCTTTCTTTTTTTCTTTGCCAATTTATCATAAAAACCCTGCAGAAAATCGACCGCAGGGTTTACAATATACGAAAAAACGACAGCTATGATAAGCGGAGTAAGTACTGAAAACGTATATTCCAGAAAAAGTTCTGCTTCCGTTATCGCCTTAGGCGCATTTTTAAGAAGCAGCATAACGGCATATATCGCTATCAGAGTAACTATGACATGAAATGATATTTTTAAATAATTTTTATCCCATGGCAGTCTCAATCCCATTCCTCCGCAGCTGTTATTTATTTAAGTTTTTTAAGAATATGCTTTATAAAATTCCATGTACGTTCTACAGATGATATAGATATTCTTTCAGACGGCGTATGCACGTCATACATTTCAGGCCCTATGGAAATCATATCCATATCAGGCGCCTTCGCAGAAAGCAGTCCGCATTCCAGTCCAGCATGAATAGCCTGTATTTCAGGTTCTTTTCCGAACATTTCCTTATAGGCTTCGGAACAAATATCCCTAAGAGGGCTGTTTTTCTTAAACTGCCAACCGGGATACTGGCTTCTTACGGCAAGTTTTCCTTCTGTCATTTCGGCTATCATAGCCAGTTTCTCCATAATATCGTATTTTACCGTAGCAACGGAACTTCTTACGGCGTTCACAATTTCAAAATAGTTTTCGTCTGTTTTTACAATTCCGGGGTTATTTGAGCTTTCAACAAGACCGTTCATTTCCGGGCTTATTCTTATGACTCCGTACGGAACCATATTTAATGCATATATTATATTGTTTGCAGACTTTTCATCCATAACCTTTGGATGCTCATATCCGTCGGCATCCGCTATAACATGTATACCGTCTTCACTTGATGAATATTCGTCATTGAAAATACTCTCAAGCTGAGAACAAAGATCCATAAGTTCCTCAATATCCTCTTTCATAACATAAACCACGGCGTCGCATTCCCTTGTTATAGCATTATCCATTAAGCCGCCGTTTATACTTGCCAAACGAAAATAAAATGTTTTTGCCGTCTGGCGAAGTATTCTTCCCATAAGTTTATTGGCATTGGCACGCTGAAGGTGTATGTCGCTTCCCGAATGTCCGCCGTTCAGTCCACGTATTTTTATGGAAACCGGTACCATATCGTGCGGCGCGTCTTCTAAGGAAAACGGTATTTTTATATGGACTTTTGCTCCTCCGCAGCAGCTTGCTACAAATACTCCCTCTTCTTCCGAATCAAGATTGATAAGTCTGCTTCCGTTCAGCACAGAAGCGTCAAAATTCATAGCTCCTCCCATACCGACTTCCTCATCGGTTGTAAACAAACATTCAAGGGGAGGATGTTCTATATCGTCCGCTTCCATAAGGGCAAGTCCTATAGCGACAGCTATTCCGTTATCGGCGCCGAGTGTCGTTCCGTCGGCTTTAAGCCAGTCTCCGTCGACAACAAGCTTTATCCCTTCCGTTTTAAAATCATGCTCTGTCTTTTTATCCTTTTCGCAAACCATATCCAGATGCCCCTGGATTATAACTCCTTCAGAATTTTCATATCCCTTCGAAGCAGGCTTTTTAATTACTACGTTGTTAAACTCATCTTTAAAAGCCGTAAGCCCAAGACCTTTAGCAACCGAAAGGCAGTAATCGCTTACTGCCTTCTCATTTCCGCTGCCTCTGGGAATATTTGAAATCTGTTCGAAATAGTAAAAAACTCTTTCAGGACGCAAATTTTCCATTACCATAGAAACAACATCTCCATTTAGTTTTTAAAACTGTGTATAGGCGCAGGTATTCTTCCGCCCCTTGATATAAACTTCTCACACGAAAATCTGTTAACGGGCATAATAGGAGCGTATCCCAAAAGTCCGCCGAATTCAACTTTATCTCCGACTTCTTTGCCTATAACGGGGATTACCCTTACCGCCGTTGTTTTATTATTTATCATACCGATAGCGGCTTCGTCGGCTATTATACCGGATATTGTAGACGCAGACGTACTTCCCGGTATAGCTATCATATCGAGTCCTACAGAGCATACGCATGTCATAGCTTCAAGTTTCTCAAGTGTAAGCGCTCCCTTTTCGGCAGCTTCAATCATTCCGTGGTCTTCGCTGACAGGTATAAAGGCTCCGCTGAGACCGCCTACATAAGACGACGCCATTACTCCGCCCTTTTTAACATTATCATTCAGTATTGCAAGCGCAGCTGTTGTTCCGGGCGCTCCTGCTTCTTCCAGACCCATTTCCTGGAATATTTCCGCAATAGAATCACCTATAGCAGGCGTGGGCGCCAATGAAAGGTCTATAATACCAAACGGAGCGTTAAGCCTTCTTGAAGCTTCCTGCGCAACAAGCTGACCTGCTCTTGTAATTTTAAACGCCGTTCTTTTTACCTGCTCGCAAAGGGTTTCAAAATCCGCACCCCTTACCTGTTCCAACGCACGTTTAACGACTCCGGGGCCGCTTACGCCGACATTTATTACAACGTCTTTTTCACCTACTCCGTGAAAAGCTCCTGCCATGAAAGGGTTGTCCTCTACAGCATTACAGAAAACAACAAATTTCGCACATCCGATACAATCTTTATCCTTAGTGAGCTCAGCCGTTTTCAGTATTATTTCTCCCATATCTTTTACGGCGTCCATATTAAGACCGTTTCTTGATGAACCGATATTTACGGAAGAGCATACTACGTCAGTTGTTGCGAGCGCCTCAGGTATGGATTTAAGCAGTATTTCATCCCCATGTGCGCAGCCTTTCTGTACAAGGGCTGAAAATCCGCCTATGAAGTTTATACCTACTTCTTTAGCTGCTCTGTCAAGTGTTTCAGCAACAGAAACATAAGAATCCGTATTACAGCCTGCCGCGGCAATTGCTATAGGCGTAACGGATATTCTTTTATTGACTACGGGAATTCCGTACTGTTTTGCTATATCATCGCCTGTCTTTACCAAATGTTCTGCTTTTTTTGTTATTTTATCATATATTTTATTATTGAATTTTTTTATGTCGCTGTCAGCACAGTCAAGAAGGCTGATACCCATTGTAATAGTTCTGACGTCAAGATTTGATTCCTTTATCATCTTGTTTGTCTCGACAATTTCCATTCTTGAAAGCATTTGTCAGGCCTCCTTATATTATATTCTGTGCATGGAATTAAATATGTCCTCATGCTGCATTTTTATTATAACTCCGATTTCCTGTCCGAGTTTTTCGAGACCGTCCGCTATTTCCGAAAAATGCTCTACGCTCTCGTTTACCTCGACAATCATCATCATATTAAAGTATCCCTGTATAATTGTCTGGGAAATATCAAGTATATTTATTTCGCGGTCGGCAAGAAAAGAACATACCTTTGCGATAATACCAACCTTATCTGTACCTAATACTGTAATTATGGCTTTCATGTTAGTCCTCCATTCAGAAAAAGATTATTTATCGTTTGATTTTATCATATAGAAATACAAATTACCATAGTTTAGAGACATTTACTCTTAAATATTATAAAAAGCAGGCGGAATAATATATCCCGTCTGCTTTTATTTACATAAATATAAACATTAGTACGAATAACAAAGTCATAAGGTATGTACCTTTTTTAACCTCTTTAGCTCTTCCGCTGAATATACATATAAACGTATGCGTAACGAGGCCAAGTGATATTCCGTTTATAAGACTGTAGGTAAGCGGTATAAAAGCCATAGTAAAGAATGCGGGAAGTCCTTCTTCCACATCATGGAAATTTATTTGCTTAACAACCGACATCATAAACACACCCGTTATAATAAGTGTTGTTGCAGTAGCCGCTGATGGTATTACCGAAGCAAACGGCGCTATAAATATTGCCAATATGAATAAAAATGATGTTACAACGCCTGAAAGACCTGTTCTTCCGCCCTCAACAGCCATTGCGGTACTTTCAACAAACGTAGAAACTGTTGTAACTCCCATTGAAGAACCAACAACTGTAGCTATAGCGTCTGCCTCAAGAGTTTTCTTAATTTTTTCATTCGTTTCATCATGGTGAACCTTATGGTCAAGTATATGGTCTGTTGCAATTACAGTACTCATCGTTTCAAATACGTCCATGATACAAAGTGTTATTACAATAGCGCCCGCGGCTATGAGTCCACCTGCCATCCCAAGACTTCCGCCATGGCTTAAAAACCCTGTAAAATCCATCTTAAACGCTGTTGGAAGTATTGCTCCGAAATCATAGGCAAAGAGATTTATTTCTCCGTGATGATATAATCCTAATGGGATTGCCGCTATAATAACTAAAATTTTTCCAATTAGTATAGCCCCATGTACATGTTTGTAATGCAGCACCGCAATCAGGACAAGTCCCAATATACACAATATCGTACTCATTGTATTATAATCGGAAAGACCAGCAAACTCTACAAACTTAACAAGATGATGTCCGTCGGCAACAACCATATGGCATTTCTGCATTCCCATAAATGCTATAAAAAGACCTATACCGGCGGTTACCGCATATTTTATATTATGAGGAATAGCCTTTCGTATTTTATGCTCAAGTCCGAACATTGTAAAAATAAAAAATACAATTCCCGATATAAAAACAGCTGCCAAAGCCTGCTCATAAGTATATCCTAATTCACCGCAAACAGTGTATGTAATAAATGTTGCGATTGCCAAACTGGGTCCCTGCGCAAACGGAAGTCCGGTTCTCAAAGCGGTAATCAACGTGCCTAATGCCGCCGCTATGCAGGCTGCTATGGTAAGGGAAACAAGCATTTCATCTGCTGTAAGTCCGTTATGCAATACATAGCTTCCCACAAGCTCTCCCGCCTCGTTAAATGCTTCGGGGAAAGCTCCCATAAGAGTATTAGGAACAAGGAACAGCAAATATACCATTGTAAAAAATGCCGTCAAGCCGGAAAATATTTCCGTCTGGATGTGAGAATTATTTTCCTTGATTTTAAAATACTTTTCAATTCTTGTTTTCATTATCGATCTCCTTCGGATATAATTGTGCAGAAAAAAACAGCGGTACTGTTTTGCCCTTTACAGATGCCGTTGTTTCATATTTCTATGATATTTTATCATAAATAACTTGTACCGCACAATCCGCACTTTTAAACAAAAAAGAAGCAAAAAAACAACGGATACATTAGTATCCGCTGTTAAAATTGCTGTTTTATTATTCTGCCTTAGGCGCCTCTGTAGCGGGAGCTTCAGCTTTTGGAGCTTCTTCTGCAGGAGCAGCAGGCTTAGGAGCCTCGACTCTGTAACCTGTGATAACCTTCTTAGGACACTTGTTAGCGCACATACCACAGTTTTTACACTTATCGTAATCAATAACGGCTATGTTATCAATTACATGGATAGCGTCAAACTTACATGTCTTTTCACAGATCTTACATCCGATACATCCTGCCGAACATACGGACATAACTGCCTTGCCCATATCTTTTGATGAACACTGAACTTTAACCTTTTTCTTCTTAGGTACAAGATCAATAATCTTTTTAGGGCATGTAGAAACACATTTTCCACATGCAACACATAAATCTGGATTAACTACCGCAACACCGTTTTCAATTTTAATAGCGTCAAACTTACATACTTTTACACAGCTTCCGAGACCCATACATCCGTAGGCGCATGCCTTTGATGATGCTCCTGCAAGCTGAGAAGCCATAATACAGTCGTCAATTCCGTCATATTCATATTTATTCTGTGCTTTGTCGCATGTTCCGCCACATTTTACAAATGCAACCATAGGCTCTGTCTCTTCTGCAACTACACCCATAACCTCAGCAATAGCTGCTGCTGCTTTAGCGCCGCCGGGTGCGCATGAGTTAACAGGTGCCTTACCTGCAACGATAGCCGCTGCAAGACCACCGCATCCGGGATAACCGCATCCACCGCAGTTTGCTCCGGGAAGACATTCCTGAACCATTCCTACTCTAGGGTCTTCATCTACGGCAAATATTTTGCTGGCAAAACCGAGGATTGCACCAAAAATGATACCTAATCCTCCTATGCTGACAATAGCAAAGATAATAGCTCGTGTATCCATTTTTTTGTCACCCCTCCGTATTATAATCCCATTGCCTTAACGATTTCAGAAACATTGATAAGTCCCTGGAAACCTAAGAAAGCAATTGACATAAGTCCTGCTGTTACAAGTGCAAAGGGGAATCCTTCAAATGCCTTAGGATGATCTCCCTCTTCAACTCTTTCACGAATACCTGCCATAAGTATAATGGCAACTGCAAAACCTACAGCGCCGCCGAAGCCGTTAAGTACTGAAAGAATAAAATTGTAACCTGCCTGCATGTTAGAAACGGCAACACCGAGAACGGCACAGTTTGTTGTTATAAGAGGAAGATAAACACCAAGAGACTGATACAGTGCAGGTGAGCTCTTCTTTATAAACATCTCTACGAACTGAACAAGAGCCGCTATAACAAGAATAAAGGCAATGTTGTAAAGATAAGAAATTCCGAGTTTTACTAAGATCAAATTGTAAATAAAGTATGTAGCAGCAGATGCAATCGTCATAACGAATATAACGGCTACACCCATTCCGGCAGCAGTCTCAACCTTTTTGGAAACACCAAGGAAGGGGCAAATACCTAAGAACTGTGATAAGATGTAGTTGTTTACAAACACAGCTGCTAATATAAACAGTATATAATTCATGCTTTACCCTCCTCCTTACGCTGCAGCTTCTTCTTTAGCTGCTTTATTTGCTTTCATTTTTCCGATAAGTCTCTTGAATATAGCCATAAGCGTTCCGTATGTAAAGAAAGCGCCGGGAGCCATAATCATAACAAGAGTCTTGGGGAATGCTTCGGGAAGCACTGTCATACCAAACAGTGTTCCTGCTCCGAGGAACTCTCGTATAAGTCCGATGAAGCAAAGAGCAATTGTAAATCCGAGTCCGTTACCGATACCGTCGCAAAGCGATGTAATCGGTCCGTTCTTTGAAGCAAACGCTTCGGCACGTCCGAGAACGATACAGTTAACAACGATAAGTGGAATGTACAGACCGAGCGACTCGTTAAGAGCCGGAAGGAAAGCTGTAAGCAGTAACTGTACAATTGTAACGAAACTTGCGATAACTACGATAAAGCACGGTATACGTACTGTATCGGGAATTATTTTTCTTAATAATGAAATAAACAAGTTAGAGCATACAAGTACGGCCATAGTTGAAAGACCCATACCGATACCGTTTATAGCGCTTGTTGTTACGGCAAGCGTAGGACATGTACCGAGAACCTGTATAAAGGTGGGGTTTTCGTCTATAATACCGTTTTTGATAGCACTCAGAGCTTTACTCATCAGTTAGCACCTCCCGCATTTTCAGCAGCCCAATTGATAGCTGCTGTAACACCGTCTGAAACGGCTCTTGATGTTATTGTTGAGCTTGTAATAGCTTCAATCTGTCCACCGTCTTTTGTTACGGCAACAGGTGCTGTTACACCTACAAACTGTTCCTGGAACCACTCTTCCTTAGCGTTTGCGCCAAGTCCAGGTGATTCTGAAAGGCTGAGTACCGAAATACCTGTTACAACGCCCTCATTGTCTACACCTACCATAAGGTCGATTGTTCCGCCGAAACCGCTGGGAAGTACTTCAACAACATAACCGATTGTTTCTCCTGAAGCGTCAAGGGCTACATTAGCTGTCTTAACGCCGATACCGTCATAATTTTCATCTGCGGCAATTTCTATTGCCTCAAAAGAAGCTGCTTCGGGAGCAACTTTTTTCATACCTGCTGTAGCAGTAGCTTCAGCCTGTACTCTGATAGGCTCTCTTGTTACCGATTCAACTACACCAAGAAGGCCGCTGCATACGATACAAATTATACCTAAAATTGCCATAGGTTTTATAATCTGTTTCATTTCGCCTTCACCTCCCCAAAGATTCTAGGTCTTGTGTATCTGTCAATAAGAGGTACTGCAAGGTTCATGATAAGGATTGAGTATGATACGCCTTCGGGATATCCTCCGTATACACGGATAAGTGATGTAAGAAGACCGCATCCTACAGCAAATATTACCTGTCCCTTTGCTGAAATAGGTGATGTTACATAATCTG
>URLB01000051.1 GCA_900548595.1 uncultured Eubacteriales bacterium | reverse complement strand
ATGGGCTTATAATGCAGTTGCATACGCACTTGAAAATTCAATACTTTCTAAAAACGATATTTCAATTTTCATGTCTTCAAGTTCTGCCCAGAATAACGCAAGAAGAGAAGATGTTGCGGTTATTTTCGGAAAAGCTTTATCAAAAGTATATACACTTGCTTCAAACCCGACTATACCATATAAAGATAAGGATAAAGTAGCTACAACTTCCATTCCTTACCTCGAACTTCTCAACAGACTCAATATAATGGTCGGAGATTCCAATAACAATTTTAATCCTAAAGTAAATATTAACAGAGCTGAAATGTCAGTACTTGTAACAAAGACTTATAATACTCTTAAAGGAAGCGGCTCGAATAACAAACCGAGTACAGGTGTTGTTCAGTACTCCGGAAAAGTTACCGAAAAGACAAGTTCCGGAAGCGGATATACAATTTCTGTCGTAGGTAACGGTGTAACAAATAAATTTACGGCAAATGCCTCTACAAAGGTAACTAATGGTTCTGGAAATTCTTCTTTAAGCAAAATAAGTACAGGTGATTCAATAGTTGCAGTATGTAATAACGGTGTTGCTTCTACTATTATAATAATGTCGGAGGGCTCATCTGTAGAGTCGACTAAAAAAGGGACAATTAATTCTATCTCAGAATCTAAAATAAGTCTTAGAGACGGAAGTAAAACAAAGGATTACACTATAGAAGATGAGGACATAGAAGTTACAATTGACGGAAGCAAGAGTTCTCTTTCAAGTCTTATAAGAAAATTTAAAGGCGGTTCAAACTATACGGCTACTGTAAGCCTCGATTCGAGTGATAATGTAGTCAAAATAGAAGCTAAGGCAGGAAGTAGCGATGATGATTACGATGATGACGCTATTGTAAGCCTTTCTAGATCAAAAGTAACACTTAACAATGGAGATAAGCTTGATTTTCCCGATGATCCTGATGATGTTTCGATAAAAATCGACGGAAAAAGCGCTGATGATTATGATGAGCTTAAAGACGCTTATGATGAACTTGATGATGACGAACAGATGGTAGTTGACGATTATGAGCTTGACAAACACGATGAACTTGAGAGCTTAAAAGTTAAAATCGAAGATAAAAAATCAAGCAGTTCAAGTTCAAAATCCGATGACAGCGGACTTATCAAATCCATAAGCGATTCAAAAATTCGTTTGGAATCCGGAGATTCTTTTAACTTTGCGGATGAAGACGATATAAGTAAGCTTGAATTTGACGATGAAGATTATGATGAAGATATTGAAGAATTTGTAAAAGATATAAACAAAGCAATAGACAAAGATAAAACTGTTTACGTGGAACTTACTGTTAAGAGTAAAGAAATAACAAAAGCCATTGCTTATACATGTGATGCTGTAGAGGATGAAGAAATAGATAAAATCAGTAAATCTGATAAAGAAATTAAAGTAGACGGAGATACATATAAGTGGACAAGTTCAACAACCGTAAAAATTGTTGACGGAAGCGGAAAAATAGATAGTACATCTAAGTTAGTTGACGCTATAGAAGATGATGAAAAGACAATTACAGTTACTATAGTTTACAACGATGATGATGAACTTATTTCTATAAATGGATATGTTTCGGAAATAGGAGATACTGACATTAAAGACTTCAATTATGATGAAGACAAAGTTTCAAAATGCTATATAAAGCTTGATAACAGCGAATCATCAATAAAATATTACTTTGATGATGATGAATTTTCAGAAAAGAAAATGTCAAGTATAGATGATGATATTGACGATGATTCATCAGTTGAACTTGAACTTAATGATGAAGGAAAAATTATAAGCATTACAATAAACTAAAAATAACTTAGAGTACAGAATTGTCACCTTGTTTTAATATAGGGTTGACAATTCTGTTTTTTTATTGATATTATTTACCAAGAGGTGATAAATATGGCTTTAAAAGATGATATACTTGCCGAATTAATGAAAAGGGACTTTGTTTCGGGAGAAGAACTGGCAGAAAAATACTTTATAACCAGAAACGGTATTTGGAAAAATATAAAAAAACTTCGTGAAGAAGGCTATGACATAGAAGCGGTTACAAACAAAGGGTATAGATTGAAATCATGTCTCGAAAAAATTTCAGAGGGAGAAATAAAAAGCGGATTAACAGGCGATTGGCATTTTGAGATACTTAATGAAATTGATTCCACAAATAATTATGCAAAGGAATTGGCTGTATCGGGCATAAGAGAAAATACGGTCATTATTGCGGAAAAGCAGACATATGGTAAGGGTAGGTTAGGAAGACCGTTTTTTTCGCCGGAGGGAAACGGTCTATACATGAGTGTTTTGTGCAGACCCGATATAGATGTAAGCGAATCTCCGCTTATAACATCTTATACCGCGGTAGCTGTGGCAAAGGCTATTGAAAAACTGTGCGGGCACGGAACGAATATAAAGTGGGTAAATGATATATATATGAACGGAAAGAAAATATGCGGAATACTTACTGAGGCAGGTTTTGACTTTGAAGGAGGAAACGTAGATTATGCTGTTATCGGAATAGGAGTAAATGTTCTGGGAAAAGAATTTCCAGATGAAATAAAAAATATAGCTACGTCGGTTGAATTTGAAACCGGTAAAAGAATGTCAAGAAACGAATTGGCAGCTGAAATACTCAATAATTTGTCTGGCATATCGGAAAATATAAAAAACAAAGATTATCTTGATGAATATAGAAAAAGATCTAATGTTATCGGAAAAAAAATAACGGTAACATGCGGTAAAGAAAAATTTGTTGCTGAGGCTGTTTGTATTGACGATAATGCGGAATTGGTTGTAAGAAACGAAAACGGCATAAGAATATTAAACTCCGGGGAGGTAAGTATAAAGTTATGAAAACAAAAGATATGGTTTTAACAGGTGTTTTTGCAGCGGTTATTTGCGTATTCGCTCCATTTACGATACCGATAGGCGCTGTTCCTATTTCGCTGGCAACATTTGCTGTATATTTGGCTGCCGCTGTTTTGGGAACAAAAAAGGGTACTCTTGCGGTCTTAATATACATACTTATCGGTATGGCAGGCGTTCCCGTTTTTTCCGGATTTGCCGGAGGTATAGGGAAAATATTGGGAGTAACGGGAGGGTATATAATAGGTTATATTCCGTGTGCTTTCGCAATAGGGGTTTTTACTGAAAGGTTCGGAGGTAAAAATTATATTTATCCTCTTGCGCTTGTGATAGGAACCCTGATTTTGTATTCATTTGGAACGGCATGGTTTATGGTACAGTCGGGGAACGGACTTATGCAGTCGCTTACGGTATGCGTATTCCCTTTCCTTGTCGGAGATGCAATTAAGATTGCGGCAGCGTCAATTGTTGCTATAAAACTTAAAAATTATTCGGCGATAATAGCTTGAGCTATGACAAAAACTCTTAAAATTACAGTGATTTTAAGGGTTTTTTATTTTGTAAAATATAAGATTTCCAGATGAATCAAGAGTTTTTATAAAAATACTAATTACTTACAACAGAAAATATTTGGAATTGATAAAATGGTTTGAGGTATAAAAACACTTTGAGTATAATTAATATTTATGTTATACTAAAATACAAGGAGTGATAAAAGTTGAAGGAAATAATAATTGACGGAGAGAAAATAGAAGCGAAGTCTCAAGTAAACGAACTTTTTGTAAACGAACTCGGATTTCCGGAATATTGCGGAAATAATCTTGATTCAATAGGCGAGTGCCTTGATGAGCTGAAAACTCCTGTTACAATAAATTATATAAACAGGGAAAGAATGAAACTGAAATTCGGAAGATTTGCCACAGTACTATCACAAATGCTGAAACTTGCGGCAAAGCATAACGATAAAATTACATATAATGAATCTAAATAGGAGCAGTAGAAAATGAGAATCAGAAAAAAATCATGGGAAGATAAGGAACTCTCAACAAATGAGCATCTTGTACATTGCCCGGAAGAATATAAAGGAAAATGGAAAGAATATTTCGGAAATGATAATCCTGTATTTGCGGAAATAGGATGTGGCAAAGGTAAATTTATTGTGCAGAACGCCGCAGAAAATCCTGACATAAATTACATAGGAATTGAAAGGCAGACTACAATAATGGCTATAGCAGCCCGTAAAGCTACCCCGGAAATGAAAAATATAGCGCTTATACGAGGAGACGCAGAAACGCTTGCGGATATTTTCGCACCGGAAGAATTGTCAAGAATTTATCTTAATTTCAGCGACCCTTGGCCTAAAAAGAGATGGGCAAAGAGAAGGCTTACACATAGGCACTTTTTGGAGCTTTATAAAGGACTTCTCGGAGGCAATAAAGAAATATTTCTTAAGACAGACAATACAATATTCTTCGAGTCATCACTTAACGAGTTTTGCGAGACAGGTTGGAGATTGTCCAATATATCCCTTGACTTACATAACAGCGGATTTGAGGGGAATATCATGACAGAATATGAAGAACGCTTTTCGGGGCTCGGCCAGCCGATATATAGATTGGAAGCAAGATGGCCGAAAAATAATATCTAAGAAGGTTTTGATATGAAATTTGTTATTGACGCACATACTCATACAATAGCCAGTGGACATGCATACAGCACTATTTTGGAAAATGTTGATTATGCTTCGAGAAACGGAATAGAACTTCTTGGAATTACAGACCATGCGCCTTCTATGGAAGGCGGAACAAAGCCTGCATATTTTTTGAACTTTGCTGCTGTCCCAAGGGAAATATCCGGTTTACAGCTGAGAATGGGAGCTGAGCTGAATATTATAGATTATGACGGAAATGTTGATCTGGATAAATTTTATCTTGAAAAAATGGACTACGCCATAGCCAGTCTTCATCCTCCGTGCATACCGTTTGGAACTCTTGAAGAAAATACAAATGCAATTCTCAGAGCAATGGAAAATCCTTATGTAAAAATACTGGGACATCCGGGTGATCCGAGATATCCCATTGACTGCAAAGCAATAGTTGATAAGTCGGAGGAGACCGGTACGGTTATTGAAATAAATAATGCTTCGCTTATCCCGGATGGTTTTAGAAAGGGAAGCGAGGTATATATATCGGAAATACTTAAATTATGCAAAAAGAAATGCGTTCCTGTTATTCTTGCTTCCGACGCACATTTTGCCACAAAAATAGGAGATTTTGACTACGCTTTAAAACTGATTAAGGAAATAGATTTCCCTGAGGAGCTTATTATAAATCGTTCTGTTGAAATGTTTAAAAGCTGTCTTAAAATTAACTAAAAAATTCGTCTTAATATTTACTTTAAAACTTTAGTATGTTAAAATTAATGTATATGGAAATATACCTTTGTAAAAAGCCGACATAACGTTGGCATTTTACAGAAGGCAGCGGTAAATATATAGATGGGTGGTACGATTAATATGAACAGTAAAATAAAAAATGAAGCTACGGATAACCTATTCAGATGTATTCTTACTATGAAAAACATTGAGGAGTGCTACATGCTGTTTGAAGATCTGTGTACGGTGCATGAAATACAAGCAATAGCGCAGAGAATGCAGGTTGCGGAAATGTTGGACAGAAAATGTACTTATATAGAAATAGCAGAAAAAACAGGGGCTTCTACAGCTACAATCAGCAGGGTAAACAGAGCCCTTACTTATGGAATGGACGGTTATAAACTGGCGATTGACAGGGTAAGAGAAAACAGCAAGAAAGCCGACGACAGCGAAAAGTAATATTCACCCATCTGATTAAAGCCGTAGATTACGGATTTTTGGCGGATGGGTAAATTTATTATGGAGAGGATTAGTATGAAAAAAAGATTTCCTTTAGCGGCTTTAATATTATGTCTTATATTCGGAATGAGTGTTCAAGTAACAGCAAATACGTTAAATTCATCATGGGCGGAAAGTTATATAAACGAGGCATATCAGTATGAAATAATGCCCGAAGAAATGGCTTCTGATGATTTGACTGAAAATATAACGAGAGAGCAATTTTGTGAACTTGCCTATAAAACCATAAGCAGAATATCGTCTCAAAATAAAATTAAAATAACATATGCCGCAAGGGAAAGCCATTTTTATGATACGGATAATCCGTCAGTTATAGCTCTTAAACGAATGGGAGTTGTATCGGGAAGAACAAGCACAAAGTTTGACCCTATGGGACTTATATCCAGAGAAGAGGCAGCTCTTATACTTAATAACATGGTAACGACATTAGGACTTACGAAATTCGCAAACACAGAAGGATTCAAAGATAAAAAAGAAATATCGTCATGGGCAAAAGAAAGCGTTAATGTTGTGTGCGGAATGAATATAATGAGCGGTATGGGCGATGGAAAGTTTTGTCCAAAAGACACGTATACAAAAGAACAAGCTGTTTCTACTATGATAAGGCTTATCAATAATGTACCTGACAGCGGCAGTCGTGAAAAAATCGAAAACTCGCGATATTATGTTTACAATAAATATTTTATGTGGGTAGAAGATGAAAACGGAAAAGTTATTTTTAAACTTCCTACAGAAAAATACAGTAAAGTAAACTTTTATTCAAACGGAGAAAAGCTTCTGGCATTTGCGTATTCTGATACAACTACGGATATATATGACATCGACACAGGTAAAAAACTTTTTACTATTCCGTATAAAGTCATAAGCACATCGTCCGATAGGTATATTATTGTCGGTAGAGAAGCGGAAAATATCTACGGCGTATATGATTTTAAGGGGAATATGGTTGCGCCGGTGGAGTTAAGCTGGCAGCAATTATATGAAAATAAGTATGTAAATACAACTAAAAGAGAATAGTTTTTGATTTTAAGCGGGAAGTTAACTATTTAACGTCCCGTTTTTGAAATAATAGGAGATATGGTTATGATAGGTTTTGAACAGTTGAATCCAATGCAGCAAAAAGCTGTCGCTCAAAAAGACGGAGCGGTTTTGATACTGGCGGGAGCGGGTTCCGGAAAAACAGGTGCTCTTACGGTACGAATAGCAAGTATGCTGGAACATGGTATAAGACCGTATAATATTCTTGCGATTACATTTACTAATAAAGCCGCAAAGGAGATGCGGGACAGAGTTGACGCATTGGCAGGAGCGGCTGCACAGGATATATGGATAAGCACTTTCCATTCTACATGCGTCAGAATATTAAGGCGGGAAATAGATAAAATAGGGTATTCAAAGGATTTTTCCATTTATGATGCTGATGACCAGGAAAAGGTCATGAAGGAAGTATTTAAAGAGCTTAACATGAGTATTACCGATAAACTGTTTACGGTACGGTCGGCTGTAAGCGCGGTCAGTCATTTAAAAGAGGAAATGATCTCATGGGAGGACTACTTAAAAGAAGTTGATAAAGCGGATATAAGATCATGGAAAATATCAAGGGTATATGAAGCGTATCAAACAAGACTTTTGAGAAACAATGCTCTTGATTTTGATGATTTAATATATAAAACCGTATACTTGTTCAGAACAAGACCTGATGTACTGAATGCATATCAGGAGAGATTTAAGTACATAATGGTAGATGAATATCAGGATACAAACACATCTCAATATGAACTTGTCAGACTATTAGCCGCAAAATACGGTAATTTATGCGTTGTTGGTGATGACGACCAAAGTATATATGGTTGGAGGGGCGCCAATATAAGAAATATTTTGGATTTTGAAAAAGACTTTCCGAATGCATGCGTAATAAAACTTGAGCAAAATTACCGTTCTACAAAAAATATCCTGTCAGCTGCCAACAGCGTTATCAGAAATAACAAATCAAGAAAGGATAAGACGCTCTGGACTGAAAATACCACAGGAAGCGTTATACATGTGTTCAGGTCTGAAAATGACATAGAAGAGGCTGTTTTCGTTTCCGAAACAATAGATAAAAACGCCATTGGCGGAAAGGCAAATTACAGTGACTTTGCGGTACTATACCGTACGAACGCACAGTCCAGGGCAATAGAAGACAGATTTGTAAAAAAAGGAATACCGTATAAACTTTTCGGTGGCGTAAGATTTTATGAGAGAAAAGAAATAAAAGATATTTTAGCTTATTTAAAACTTATAGATAATTCAGCCGATACAGTCGCAATAAAAAGGATAATAAATGTCCCGAAAAGAGGAATAGGTGAAAAAAGTATAGAAACAGCTGAATGTATAGCCGTTGAACGCAATATATCTCTATTTTCTGCCCTTGGACGAGCAGGAGAATGTCCTGAACTTAAGGCAAGAGGAAAAAAACTGACGGATTTTTATAATTTTATATGCAGCCTAAAAAAGCGAGCCGAATCATTGCAGGTACATGAACTTATAGCGGCTGTAGCGGAAGAAACAGGATATAAAGCTGAATTGGAAGCCGACGGTACTGATGACGCTATGATGAGAATTGAAAATATAGACGAATTTACAGCTAAAGCCGTTGAATTTGAAAAAACTACCGAAGACGCAACTTTATCTGCGTTTTTGGAGGAAATAGCGCTTGTTGCCGATATAGATTCATATAATGAAAATGATGACGCAGTTGTTCTTATGACTTTGCACAGCGCCAAAGGACTTGAATTTCCGTATGTTTTTATGGTCGGTATGGAAGAAGGTCTTTTTCCCGGAAGCAGAGCCACATCATCGGGAGACCCAAATGATATGGAGGAGGAAAGAAGACTTTGCTATGTAGGAATAACAAGGGCAAGGAAAGAACTGTTTTTAACATACGCATTGCACAGAATGCAGCACGGACAAATACAGTATAATGCTCCGTCAAGATTTTTGGCGGAGCTACCGCCGGAACTTCTGGACAATAGGTTTAAAAAGCCGCAGAATGATCCGATAAAACACTGGAGTTTTTCCCCGGCAGGCGGTGTGAAAAGAAATATTATATCAAATCCCTATAAAAGCGAACTTTCAAAACCGACTAACGTTGAAATTGATTTTAAAGTAGGGGATAAAGTAAGGGCTCCTAAGTATGGCATAGGAGAGGTTAAGGACATAAAAAGTGCGGGCGCTGACTATGAAGTAACTGTTTTGTTTACGGGAAAAGGCGCCAAAAAATTTATGGCCGGATTATCAAAATTAAAGAAAGTCGAAACGGAGTAATAGTTTATGGATAGAATGAAAGAGCTCATAAATATATTGAATGAAGCGTCTCAGGCGTATTATCAGGAAGACCGACAGATAATGAGCGACCATGAATATGACAAGCTGTATGATGAATTATCTGAACTTGAAAAAAGTACGGGTATAATTTACGGTGGAAGTCCTACACAAAGGGTTGGATATACTGTAATCAGTTCTCTTCAGAAAGTAAAACATGAAAGTCCCATTCTTTCGCTTGACAAGACAAAAGACACAGATAAATTAGTTGACTGGTTGGGGGATAATGAAGGTATATTAAGCTGGAAATTAGACGGACTTACAATTGTACTTACTTATAATCATGGTGTTTTACAAAGAGCGGTTACAAGAGGTAACGGGGAAATAGGTGAGGACATAACGCATAACGCAAGATATTTTAAAAATCTTCCCGGAAAAATTAACTTTGAAGGCGAACTTAACTTAAGGGGAGAGGGGATAATAACTTTTACAGAGTTCAACAGAATTAATTCCGCACTTAATGATGATGAGGTATATAAAAATCCAAGAAACTTGTGCAGTGGAACTGTAAGACAGCTTAACAGCAAAATTGCCGCGGACAGAAACGTAATGTTCTATGCTTTTACCCTTGTTTACGCAGAAGGAAAGGAATTTGAGAAAAAAAGCGACCAAATGGATTTTCTTTCTGAACTTGGTTTTGATGTAGTAGAACATTATATTGTAAGATCTGATGATATAAAAAATAAAGTCGGATTTTTTGCCGATAAAATAGAAAATAATGATTTTGCCTCGGACGGTCTTGTTCTGACATATAACAGCATACCGTATAGCCGTTCGCTTGGAATGACAGCAAAATTCCCAAAGGACTCGTTGGCTTTTAAGTGGAGCGATGAACTTGCTGAGACAACTTTGCTTGAAATAGTATGGAATACTTCCAGAACAGGACGAATAAATCCCGTGGCCGTTTTTGAGCCTGTAGATATAGAGGGGTCTACGGTTAATAGGGCAAGCGTTCATAACGTCAGCGTTATGGAAAGTCTTATGCTCGGCAAAGGAGATAAAATAAAGGTTTATAAGGCAAACATGATTATTCCTCAGATTGCCGAAAACCTTACACGTTCCAACACGGAAAAAATCCCCGAGACATGTCCTGTATGCGGAGGAGAAACAGAAATTCGCGCTCTTAAGGAAGGTAAGGAATTATACTGCACAAATCCAAACTGTTCCGCACAAAAAATAAAGGCTCTTGTACACTATGTATCAAGAGAGGCAATGAATATAGAGGGACTTTCCGAAGAGACAATAAAAAAGTTTGCCGATATAAATATATTAAATAATTATACTGATATTTATTTTATAAAAGATCATACAGAGATCAAAGAAATGGAAGGCTTTGGACAAAAAAGTTTTGATAATCTGGTATCTGCAATAGAAAAATCAAAGATATCTCCTCTTGAAAATTTTATTAATGCTCTGGGAATAAATCAAGTAGGACTGGCAAATGCAAAACTGTTATGCAGACATTTTGATAATAATATCAACAATATTATAAACGCTGACGAGGATGAATTGAAAAATATTGAAGGTTTCGGAGAGGTTATAGCTCATAATATCCATTCATATTTTAATAACGAAAAAAATCTGGAACTGTTTAATAAAGCAATTGAGATTATTACTTTTACCGCCTCTGAAACAGTTTCAGACAAGCTTAGAGGAATTAATTTTGTTATAACAGGCGATGTAACAAAGTTTAAAAACAGGAACGAATTAAAATCCTTTATTGAAAATCTTGGGGGGAAAGTAACGGGAAGCGTTACGTCAAAAACAAATTATCTGATAAATAACGATAATACTTCGGAGTCTTCTAAAAATAAAAAAGCAAAAGAGCTTAATATTCCTGTTATAACAGAAGAAGATTTTTTAAAACTTACAGAGTAATTATAGAATATGAGACAATATTTTATATAACGCTTGTAATATTTGATTTTGAGGAGTATAATAAACTAAAATAAAAAATAGGGGAGCTTGTAGAGCAGGCTGAGAGGAAGGATCACCTTCGACCCTTTAACCTGATGCGGATAATGCCGCCGTAGGAAATTCATAGATGATGATTTTTTATGGGGCGCTGCATAAGGCGCCCTTATTTTTGTACTTTTTTATAAAGGAGGTATGATTCCGCATGGATGCGGCGGACTGAGGGCGAGCCCCCTTGGTCTTGTATAACAGCGATGGGAAGCCGTGTTCCGGCGTGAGAGGATACCCTTAAGTATCGACCGAATTTATCTGCATACGGCAGACAAAATTATTCTAGGCTTTATATCAGCCGTTTCCACATTTGTAAAGGAGTATAAAAATGAAAAGGAAATCTGTAAGACATATGGTTTTAACAGCAATGTTTGCTTGTTTAGCTTTTGTACTAAACACTTTTGTCTATTTTCCGGCTATGGCGCCTTTCCAACATTTTGTTAATGTAATGGCAGCTGTTTTTGTCGGACCATGGTATGGATTTGCAAGCGCACTTTTGTGCGGAGTAATGCGAATGATGTCGGGAAGAACTATACAAGCGGTAACAGGGGCTATATTCGGTCCGATTCTCGGCGGTTTAATTTATCGTAAAACAAAAAATATTTATCTTGTAGCAGTAGGGGAAATAATAGGAACAGGATTTTTAGGAGCTATGGCGTCGTATCCGTTGATGAAAATATTTTATGGATTGGACGCACAATCACCTTTCTATTACATACCGTTTTATACACCTGCGGCTGTTGTAGGAGCGTCAATGGGCGTAGCGGTGCTGCTTATTTTAAAGCGAAGCGGAGCATTGAGCCGTATGCTTAATGAACTGGAGGAAAAACGTAATGGTTGACTTTGGGAAATATATTAATTCCATTCATGAAAAACAGCCGTTAGTGCAGTGCATTACAAATTTTGTTACCGTAAATGATTGTGCCAATATAATTCTCGCTTCAGGCGGTACTCCGTCAATGTCGCAGGATATAAGAGAAGTAGAAGAATCTGTAACTCGCTCTTCAGCATTGGTCTGCAATATGGGAGCAATTGATTTTATTGATTCTATGATTTTGGCCGGTAAGAAGGCTAACGAATTAAATATTCCGGTAATTCTTGACCCCGTTGCCGTTGGAGGAACAGAACTTCGTCGGGGAGAGGGGAAACGGCTTTTGGAAAATGTAAATTTTTCTGTAATAAGAGGGAATGCTTCCGAAATCAGATTTCTTGCCGGGCAGAAAACATCGGGTAAAGGTGTCGATGTCAGTACATCTGATGAGGTTACGGAAGGAAATCTTTCGGAGTTTGTTGTAATGGTGGAGGAACTTTCAAGGAAAACAAAAAGTGTAATTGCGGTTTCCGGCATTCTGGATATTGTTACAGACGGGCAACAAACAATTGTAATTAGAAACGGTTGTTCTACTATGGCTAGGGTTACGGGATCGGGATGCATGCTTACAGCCCTTATCGGTGCATTTTGCGGCACATTTCCAAATGATATGTTCGGTTCTGCATGTGCCGCAATGATTACAATGGGCGTATGCGGTGAGATAGCAGAAGAAAAAAGACTCAAAAGCAAAACGGGTAATGCAACTTTCAGAACTGATATGATAGACGCTGTTTTTAATATAACGGAAGAACAACTGGCAAAAAAAGCTAATTATGAAGTTTATAAAAAATGAGTTAAACAGCGGTGTATCATAGATACATGGCTGTTTTTTCTATGACAAATAACAAGTTACAAAGTAAAAATAATAAATTGGTTTAAACACTTACTGCAAATTTAATAAATACTGTGCAATCATAATAACTAAAATGAGAATTGTTGATAATATCGATACTCGATGTTATAATATCGATATACGATATTGGGGTGATTGGATGGCGAAAAAATCTCTTGAAATATTAACTGAAACAATGTTTTATGTACTTATGGCATTGTTAAAGGGCGAAATGTGCGGTACGGAAATTGCCGTTTACATAGAGGAAAAAACAAAAGAAAGAATTAAATTAGGACCCGGTACACTATATACAATACTTGCCAAATTTGAAGAGGAGGAACTTATAGAAGAAACATCTGTTATAGGAAGAAAAAGAAATTACAGAATAACCGAAAAAGGATTAGACGTATATTTTGAAGAACTTGAGAGATTG
>URLB01000050.1 GCA_900548595.1 uncultured Eubacteriales bacterium | reverse complement strand
ACCAGTGCGGGAGAAACAGAAAAAGCAGGGAATATATGGAATTATGACCTGCCATATTTGGAAAGCACCGACAGCATGGGCGATACATACGCTCCTAATTACCAAACGACAAAAACAATGTCAGAGGAGGAAATAATATCATCTATAAAGGCAAAGTATCCTGATTTTCAGGCTAATGCAGGAGAACTTTTCGAATCCATTGTGATAAAAGAGAGAAGCGAAGCCGGTTATATTACAAAAATCAGTGTCGGAAATATGGAATTTACAGGTAAACAGCTTAGAGAGGCTCTCGGATTGAGAAGTACTAACTTTACGGTTACAAAAACCGAGGACGGTATCGGATTTACTACAAAAGGGTTCGGACACGGAGCCGGAATGAGCCAATACGGCGCAAAGTATATGGCGGAAAACGGTTCGGACTATAAAAATATTCTTAATCACTATTATAAAAATATAGTCATTGACAGGCTTTAATAAAAAAGCGTTTTCATATATTTGAAAACGCTTTTTGACGTTACTTTATACTGTATTTATCCCATGCTGTCGCCAGTTCTTTTGCTGCTTCTTCCGGATTTTCAGCTCCTGCTACGGCTGATACTATAAAAAATCCTTCAACTCCCGTTGCCGCAAGCTGGGGAATATCATTAATTGTTACGCCGCCGCCGACTACCACGGGAATGGGACTTAATTCCGAAAGTTTTTTAAGGTCGTCAAAACTTCTGGTGATTATTTTTCCGTCAATATCCTGTCCGCAGTTGGGCTTCGTAACAGATTCATGGAGAGGACCTGCGCCGAAATAATCAATATTGCTTACATCTGCGGTTTTTATATAGTCAAATAATTCATGGGCTCTTGCCGAAAGACCTATTACAGAGTCTTCGCCGAGGTATTTTCTGCATATATCTACGGGGATATCTGTCTGACCTACATGTATACCGTCTACTTTTATCCCGAGTTCCCTTGCCGCCAGTACAACGTCAAGGCGATCGTCAACGAGCAGGGCGATTTCGTCTGATTTTCCTGCTTCTGCAATTATATCGGCAGACTTTTTTACAAGATTTATCATTTCAATTGCGGAGGCTTCCTTTGAGCGTATCTGTATACATGTGAAGCCTGCATCAACTACTGCTTTTATCATGCGTTCAACCGGTCTGCCGTTCGTGTTTTCAGGGCCTACTACAAAGTATTTTGAAATATCAAGTTTTTCTTTTACATACATTTTATATGTCCCCCTCAGTTTTCTGCTATTTCAAACGGATTCGAGGCTATATCTTCGGGAGACGCCATGTAGAGTTCATCTATAAACTGTACATAGAAACTGCCCGGTCCCTGCACTTTTTCTTCCGCTCTTTTTCCTGCAAGATTATATACCGCTGTTGCCGTAAGAGCGGCTATAAAAGGCGAAGCAGCCGTCGCATATACGGCAGTAACCCCTCCGAGAGAACAGCCGGTAACCATTTCCATAAATTTAGAACCGCCATGCGAATAGACGACTGTTGTTCCGTCGGTAACGAGGTCTGTTTCTCCTGATACGGCTACGGCGCCGCTTGTATATTTTGCAAGAGCTTTTGCGGCTTCCTTTGCGGCTGTTACTGTGTCCGTAGAATCGACGCCTCGTACATTTGAACTTTCCGCTCCTCCGTTCAGTTCCCAAAGACCGGCAAGGGCTATGATTTCCGAAGCGTTTCCTCTTATTATTGTAGGTTTGTATTCTTTAAACTGCTTAAGAAGGCTTGTACGGAGGTCGCCTATTCCTATTGCCACAGGGTCGAGTACCCACGGCTTTCCTGCCTCATGGAGAACCTTTGCCGTACGGGGAAGAGTTTCTTCGTATATCGGCATAAGCGTTCCGACGTTTATATATGTTGCGCCTCCCGCGTTTGCAAGAAATTCGCCTTCATCTGGAAGATATACCATAGCTGCGGAGCCGCCGACTGCCAGCTGGGCGTTTGCCACAAAGTTGATAGTTACCGAATTTGTTATTGAGCCGGCCATCGGATTTGAACTTTTTACTTTTTTAACCGCTTCAATTACTTGACTTTTGATTTCCTCGTTAGTGTACATTTTTTTGCCTCCTCTGCAATCGTAAAAATTTAATTTGGAGAAAACTGTGTAGTAAAAAAGGCGCCTGCCCTTCGGCAAGCACCTTTTGATTTGTTAGTTGATTTTACGTTGCTTCCCTACGACAGTTTTAACTGACAGGTTCAAAGGGTCAGGTTTTACCTTCTCAACCCGCAGGGAAATAATCCCATTGAGTCCCCCCACAAACTTATTCTATTTTTATTATCCTAGCACTTAATTTGTTACATGTCAATCAATGATATATAACACTTATTAGAACTAAATTGCTGCAATAATATGAAATTTTATTTTGCAAGCATCATTCTGTCGTTTGAGAGTTCTTCTCCGCTGGCTTCCGTAAATTTTATTAATAAATCGTCAACCGTGAGTTTTTTCTTTTCTTCGCCTGCTACGTCATATATTACTTTTCCGTTATTCATCATTATAAGTCTGTTTCCTATAGCGATAGCGTCTTTCATATTATGCGTTACCATAAGCGTCGTAAGATTGTTTTCGGAAACAAGTTCTTCCGTAAGAGAGAGAACCTTTGCGGCTGTTTTAGGGTCAAGAGCAGCGGTATGTTCGTCCAAAAGCAAAAGCTTCGGCTTTTTAAGCGTAGCCATAAGAAGCGTAAGAGCCTGTCTTTGACCGCCTGAAAGAAGACCGACTTTACTGGACATTCTGTCTTCAAGACCAAGACCGAGCCTTGCCAGAGCCTCTCTGTAGCCGTCTTTTTCAGATGATTTTATACCCCAGCCAAGGCCTCTTTTTTTGCCCCTTCTGAAAGCAAGCGCAAGATTTTCCTGTATTTCCATTCCTGCCGCTGTTCCGAGCATAGGGTCCTGGAACACTCGACCGATATATTTTGCACGTTTGTACTCGGGGTCTCTGGAAATGTTCACGCCGTCTATTTCTATTTTACCGGAGTCGATAGGGTACACGCCGGCTATCATATTAAGAGTTGTACTTTTTCCAGCTCCGTTACCTCCGATTACCGTTACAAAATCACCTTCGTTAAGATGCAGATTTATTCCGTTCAGAGCCTTCTTTTCATTTATCGTACCTTTATTAAAGGTCTTTTTTACATTTATAATATCAAGCATTGTCGTCATCTCCTTCACTGTAAGCCTTTTTAGCAGCCATTTTTCGGGATATTGTAGGTATACACAAAGCGAGGGCAACTATTACTGCCGATATAAGTTTCATATCGTTTGCGTTAAGACCGAGATAGAGGACAACTGCTCTGATAATAAAGTATATTACTGCGCCTACTGCTGCGGAAATAAGTTTCACACCGAAGTTGATGAAATGTTTAAATAAAACCTCGCCTATTATTATGGCGGCAAGAGCTATTACGATAGCGCCCTGTCCCATACCTATATCCGCATATTTTTGCATCTGGGCTACAAATGCGCCGGAAAGAGCAACAAGACCGTTGGAAAGCATGAGGGCCAGAAGCTTTGTATTATTTGTATTTACACCGAGGGCGCGTATCATGGTTTCGTTGTTTCCCGTAGCTCTTAAAGCGCTTCCTATTTCCGTACCGAAGAACCAGTACATTATAAAAATTATTATTGCCACAACAACTACTCCTACGACAAGAGACGCCTGAGATTGCGTTAATCCGAGATTCTGAATAATAGGAGACGCTGTTTCCACAACTGTATTTCCCGTACGTCCCACAAAGCTGCTTATAATAGTTTCTTCATTGAGAAGAGGAAGGTTGCTTTTTCCGCCGAGTATCCTAAGGTTGATTGACCAAAGAGAAAGCTGCGTCAGTATTCCGGCAAGGATTGCGGGAATATTGAAAAATGTATGGAGTATGCCTGTTACAGCGCCGGCAAGGAGACCGGCTCCGACTGCGAGAACAGTAGCGACAACAGGATTTACCCCGTTTATGATAAGTATGGCGCATGTACATCCGCCGAGTGCAAAGCTGCCGTCAACCGTAAGGTCGGCTATATCAAGAAGCTTGTATGTAATATATACGCCCAGAGCCATAATACCCCAGAGTATTCCCTGTCCCGTAGCGCCCAGGAGAGATGTTAAAAGATTGCTCATAATTTAAAACCTGCTTTCTAAATATTTCAGGCGAAATGGTATAAAAAACCAAATGCCCTTAAATACGCAAAAGGCTGAGCCGTTTATAACGGCTCAGCTTATTTCAAAGATTTACGTTACTGGATAGCTGATAAGTCAACATTAAGTTTTGCTGCGATTTCTTCATTGACTGTAAGTTCATATTCATCACTGGGCTGATACTGTATAGGCATCTCTGCCGGATTCTTTCCGTTTACGAGTATATCAACAGCCATTTCGCCTGCCATGTAACCGAGTTTGTAGTAATCTATTCCGTATGTTGCGAGACCTCCGGCTTCAACCATTCCGCTTTCACCGCATATAACGGGGAGTCCGTTGTCTGTTGCAATCATTGATACTGTAGCCATACCGTTTGCTATTGTGTTGTCTGTGGGGGCAAATATAACGTCTACCTTGCCTCCCATGGATTCTACAACAGTCTGTATTTCGTTTGTGCTTGATACTGTAAAGTCAGTAGCTTCAAGACCGAGTTCCGTACATGCTTCCCTTGCCAGTTCAGCCTGTATTGAAGAGTTGGACTCGGCTGAGCAGTAGAGGATACCTACTTTGGAAGCATCGGGGAAAAGATCCTTAAGCAGTTTTATCTGCTCCGATATGGGAGTAAGGTCGGATGTTCCCGTAACATTTCCGCCGGGAGCTTCGTTTGAAGCTACAAGACCGCTTGCGGCAGGGTCTGTAACAGCTGAGAGAACAACGGGAATATCCTTTGTCATGCCGGCTACAGCCTGAGCTGCTGGCGTTGCTATTGTATAAATAAGGTCGTTTCCGTCGTTAACGAGCTTTTCCGCTATTGTCTGGCATGTAGGCTGGTCGTTTGAAGCATTCTGCTGGTCAACTTCGTATTTTATTCCGGAAGCGTCGAGAGCGTCAATAAATCCCTGATTTGTTTTATCTAACGCAGTATGCTGTGTAAGCTGGAGTACGCCGATTTTATATGTTTCGCCGTCGGCTGCTTCTGCCTGTTCGTTGTTTGCAGTGTCTGTCTGTTCTGATGAATTGTCGGAACTTCCGCAGGCTGTAAGAGCAAGAGCGGCTGTTACGGCAATTGCGGCTCTGAGAAATTTCTTCATAGTTATTACCTCCTGGTATTTTATTAAATTAATCATTTTTTTGCTTAACGATTATCTCAAATTATACAACGTGGCTTTAAAACTTTCAATCGCTAAATTGATGTTTAACAGGGGAATAAGTGCTTAAAATTTATAATTGTTTTTGTAATATATGTATAGTCTTTTTTTAAAACTGGTAAATTTATATATTTTTTTATTAAAAGATATGGTTCGATTTTTTCGATATTACAGAAATGACTTTTTGCTAAGCAAACAATTGCAAGGATAAAATTTATCTGTTTATAAGTACTGACGATATACAAAATTATATGAGATGCTTTTAAATATATAAAAATCCCAAAGACCGTAAGGAATTATGGCCTTTGAGTTAATGCAAAGATAAATACAAGTATTTCTGTTGCCGGGTATGCCAACCATACACCTGTCATGCCAAACAAATATGATAGAATGAACGCCATTGGTATGAGAATAAGAAAACTTCGCATAATTGAAATTATCTGTGCAGGCATAGGATGATTTATGGATATAAAATATGTAGATTGTACAATATTAAATCCGATAAAAGGACATGCCGCAAAGTAAAGCTTCAATCCGGGAATGGCATATTGAGCTAAAGACAGATCCTGTTCCTTATTGAAAATAGAAACAAAAGTCGGTGCATTAAAGAATATAATTCCGTACACAACAGCAGATAAAATTATAGATGTAATCAAAGAATAGTTAAAAAGCGTTTTAACAGCCGATTTGTTTCCTATTCCGTGATTTTGACTTATTAACGGCTGCATTCCTTGAGATAAACCTGTATACAGTGAAATTACTACCAGTGAGATTACACTTATAACACCAAATGCAGCAACTCCTACATTTCCAGATATTTTCAGTATAATAAAGTTAAATAAAAACATAACAACACCGGAAGCTGCTTCTGTTAAAAACGGTGGTATACCGTTAGCAAGTATTTTACGTAGGGTTCCTTTTGTTTGAACAATATCAGGCATTGTCAAACGAAAAGAATTTTTTTTCTTAATAAAATAAGTAATAAGAATCAGCATACTTATTATAGGTGATAATCCTGTTGCAAAGGCAGCGCCGAAAATCCCCATTTTTAACGGAAAAATAAAAATATAATCTAAAACAATATTTGAAAAGCTTCCGATCATCATAGCTGCCATTGAAAGAGTTGGACTTCCGTCATTTCTTACAAAGCACTGTAGCAGATGATTTAAAATAAATGCAGGAGCAAAAAGCATGAGAGTTTTTAAATAAATGTTCGTGATTTCAAAAACTTGACTGTCTGCACCTAATACTTTTACCAGATGATGTGAAGCAAACAGTCCGGTAAAGAAGAAAAATAATGCAAATAAAAATACAAGAATAAGAGCATTTGTAAATACTTGATTTGCATTTTGCGAATCATTTCTGCTTTTAAGTATTGAAAACTGTGTACTGCCGCCTATTCCAATCATAAGACCTGTTCCGCTTATGATACAGAATACGGGAAAGGCAAGATTAAGAGCTGTAAGACCGTTCGTTCCTATATCGGTTGCGACAAAAAAAGTATCAGCCAATGTATAACATGAGTAGGCAATTTGTCCCAAAATATTCAGAGAAACATACTTGGAAAAATTTTTGATAATAGGCTTGTCCATAAAACCTCCAAATTAAAAAAGTATAAGAAAGAAAAAATCCCAAATACAAAGTAGCCTTTGTATTCGGGAGCGTTTCAAACCGTAACTAAAGAATAACATATAAATAAAAAAAGTGCAAGAAGCGGCAAATTATTAATCACACAAGCTTAATACAGTTAATGTAATTTATTAAGTTACTATATATTAATTTGCGAAAATAATATATCTTGTTGTCATAGATTAAATAAAAATGCATAGATTATATAAACAAATTATGCAGGTGAATACTTGTGAAGGATTATATTGAAAAAAGAGCAGTGAAAATTGCGGCATATATCATAGAAAATAATGCAACCGTGAGACAGACAGCAAAAAAATTCGGAATTAGTAAGAGTACAGTTCACAAGGACATAACCGATAGAGTGGAGAAAATAGACCCTGAGCTTGCATATTCGGTAAGAAAAATTTTGGAGATTAACAAAGCGGAAAGACATATAAGAGGTGGACTTGCCACGAGAGAAAAATATTTGCATATGAGATAAAACAGCATAAATGTTGCGTATAGTGATAAAATCCCCGAATGTTGCGACGTTCGGGGATTTTTGCATGATTTACAGTTAAATAGATACTCCTTTCAGCGGAATTAAAAAATAATTTTTGATTATAACAAAATTAAAGTGCCACGATAACGAAATATCATGTATAATAGATTATGGAAAAATTTTAAATTGATGGGAGAACAAAATGAAAAATACACAGGGCAAAGGGCGTGAAGAGTTCCGTACCAAAATGGGATTTATTATAGCCTGCATAGGTTCGGCGGTAGGAATGGGCAATATATGGATGTTTCCGTACCGAACGGGGAAATTCGGAGGAGCGGCATTTCTTATACCGTATTTTATATTTGTAATTCTGCTTGGATTTTCCGGTGTTATAGGTGAAATGGCATACGGAAGAGGAATGAAAAGCGGACCTGTCGGAGCATTTTCAAAGGCTATGGAAATGCGTTTCGGTAAAAAAGGAAAGACTTGGGGAAAAATAATAGGAATGATACCCGTTATAGGTTCATTGGGAATAGCAATAGGATATTCGGTCGTTGTAGGATGGTTTTTGAAATATCTTTTCAGCGCCGTTACGGGTTCACTTCTTAATGTCGAAAATATGGGAGCATATTTCGGAGAACTTGCCGTTGATTTCGGAAGCATAGGCTGGCATATGTTAGGTCTTGCGCTTACATTCATAATTATGCTTCTGGGAGTAACAAAGGGTATCGAAAAAATGAATAAAATAATGATGCCGATATTCTTTGTATTTTTTATACTGCTCCTTATAAGAGTTATCACGCTTCCTGGAGCGGTTGAAGGATATAAATATTTGTTTTTACCTGACTGGTCTAACCTTAAAGATATAAAAACATGGGTTTATGCCTTGGGGCAGGCGTTTTTCTCGTTATCCTTGGCAGGATCGGGAACGCTTGTATACGGAAGTTATCTGAAAAAGGATACGGACGTTGTGGAGTGTGCTAAAAATGTAGCATTTTTTGATACATGCGCCGCTATACTTGCGGGAATGGTTGTAATACCGGCTGTGTTTGCATTTAATCTTGATGTTGCCAGCGGACCTCCAATGATGTTTATCACGCTTCCGGCTGTATTTCAGATGATGCCTATGGGCGGAGTATTTGCGGTTCTGTTTTTTATAGCGGTTATATTTGCAGCCATAACGTCTCTTATGAACCTTTTTGAAACGCCTATAGAAGCTTTGCAGGAACAGCTTAAACTTCCGAGATGGGCTGCCGTATGTATCATAGCCATAATAGCCGCCGCTGTCGGAATTTTTATAGAAAGCGGAGATTCCGTAGGGGCATGGATGGACGCGGTATCCATTTATATAATTCCGTTGGGCGCATTGCTTGCGGGAATCATGTTCTTTTGGGTATGTCCTAAAGGATATGCAAGAACACAGGTTGAAACAGGTAGAAATAAACCTGTAGGCAAGTGGTTTGAGCCGCTTACAAAGTATGTATTCGTCGGAATTACTCTTGTAGTATATGTTCTTGGAATATTATTCGGCGGAATAGGTTGATTTAAAAAGCGGAAAATTAAATTTGATAATCGCAAATGAAAAAGAGGATTTTTATGAAGCATATTGTTATAGTCGCAACGGGCGGAACTATCGCCGGAACGGGAAATTTAGGAAAATCTGCCGTATATGAGGCGGGAAAAATCAGCATTGACGAAGTAATAGAATCGATACCGATGATAAATGAAATAGCCGAATTGAGCGAGGTACAGCTGTTTAATGAAGACAGCAATGAAATAAACGAAGAAAAGTGGATAACTCTGGCAAATACTTTAAACGAAATTGTGTCGAGGGACAATGTTGACGGCGTTGTTGTAACGCACGGAACGGATACGCTTGACGAAACGGCGTATTTTCTCAATCTGACGGTAAATACCGTTAAACCTGTTGTGATAACAGGGGCAATGCGTCCTGCCACGGCGACCAGTGCGGACGGACCTATGAATCTGTTCCAGGCGGTCAGCCTGGCTGCCAGAGAGGAAGCGCGCGGACATGGCGTTATGGCGGTATTTTCCAGTACGATTTATGCGGCAAGGGAAATACAGAAGGTGCATAACTTTAAGGTGGACGCATTCGGGCAAAGGGAACTGGGATGCCTGGGATATATGAGGGATGAAGTGCCGTATATGTATGCCACAAGCTTTAAGAGGCATACATATAAATCCTCTTTTTCTTTAAAACAGCTGACAGCTCTTCCGAAAGTAGGAATAGTTTACTATTATGCGGGGGCTGACTCTTCGATTTTGGAGCAGATGGCAAAACAACATGAGGGAATTGTAATTGCAGGATCCGGTAGCGGAAACTACAGCCGTCAGTGGCAGGAAACAATATACAATCTGTATCGTGAAAAAGGGACTTTTTTTGTACGATCCTCAAGAGTAAATCAGGGTATCGTATTTGACAGCAAAATTTTTGATCCGAATGATATATGTATCCCGGCAAATACTTTATCAGCGCAGAAAGCCAGAGTATTGCTTATGCTTGCACTGAATACAACAAAGGATTTAAAGGAAATAAAAGCTGTTTTTGACGAGTATTGATTTTATGGCACAATCGTTTTATATCTGAAATAGATGAAAAACATTGACAAAACTTATGTGAAAGTATATATTGAAGTTAAATTTAATATTTTATGGGGTGCTGAAACAAAATTCGGCTGAGAGAGCAAAATGCTTAACCCTTGGAAGAAAAGTCTTCCGTAACCTGATTTGGGTAATGCCAACGTAGGAAAAAAGAGTGAAAACTGACAGACGCATATCCAAGGGATAGGCGTCTTATTTTTTTAAAATTAGGAGGGATAAAACCATGGAAACGGCGAAAATAAAGGAAATGGCCGGAGAATGTCTTGAAAGCCAGGTAGAATTGCTTAAAAGATTTGCCGCTATTGACTGCGAATCTAAGAATGAGGACGGTAACCGTAAAGTTGTGGATATCGCCAAAGAAGTATTATCATCAATAGACGGCATAGAAATAAAAGAAGTATATTTTGAGGGGACGGGAAGCCATATAGTGGCAAGAATAGTTCCTGAAAACCCTGAAGGTAAAATAGTTATAAACTGCCATATGGATACGGTCTTTCCCGCAGGATTTGCAGAGAAAAATCCGCCTTATATAGATGATGAAAACTGGCTGCACGGTCTGGGAGTAGGAGACTGCAAGGGAGGATTCGTTGTCTCTGCCTATGCAGTAAAGACGGCTTCTAAGCTGGGACTTTTACCGAATAAGGAAATAGTAATGATATACAGCTGTGATGAGGAAATCGGTTCGGTAACAAGCAGTGTTGTTTTTGAAAAGGAAGCAATGGGGGCGGAATGTGCGTTTGTGTTTGAGGGCGCTGCTAAAATAGGAGATGGATACGGAATCGTAACGGAAAGACGAGGAGTTATATTGGGATCGCTTGATATTAAAGGAGTAGAAGCTCATGCCGGCGGAGCGTATCTTGACGGGCACAGTGCTGTTAAGGAGCTTGCACATAAAATACTAAAGTATTACAACTTTAATGATTATGATAGAGAGATATATTACAACGTTGCCCCTATATCGGGAGGAAGGCCTAACGGAGTTGTTGCGGGAGATGCTCACATGGAGTTTTGTGTTGCAGGACTTCCAACAAACGAGTCATTTGCCGAGGCAGAGGCTAATATCCGTTCACTTGCTGAAAACAATGAAGACCCTGTATGCAAAACTACTGTTGATTACAGAACACTTTTCCCTGCATTGGAGAGAACGAAAAAAGGAAGTGAAATGTGCGCTATAGCAAAAAAAGCGGGAGAGCTTCTTGGGATGCATATAGAAGAAGCATCCAAGCCGACGGCAACGGATGCAAACTGGTTCTGCTATTTAGGAATTCCTGCAATTGATGCACTCGGACCGCTCAACTACGGTATACATACAACAAAAGAAAAGGTATATATACCTTCAATAAGAGAAATGACAGAACTTTTCACAACTATGCTTGCTATTATGTAAATTGGGAGGATTATAAAGATGAAGAAATTTTTAGCATTAATATTATCGGGAATTATGATGTTTTCGGTGGCAGCATGCTCATCGGGACAGACTGCGGAAAATGAAAATACAGCCGGAGAACTTCAAGACTTCGATATTGTTCTTGACTGGTACCCAAACGCGGTTCATTCATTTATTTATGTAGCAATGGAAAAGGGATATTACGAGGATGAGGGACTTAATGTCAATGTGCAGTTCCCGTCAAACACAAATGACGCAATTTCGTTGACAGCGGCAGGACAAGCTGATGCAGGGCTTTATTACCAGACAAATACTGTTTCTACAGCTGCTAATCAAAACATACCTATAAAAGTAATAGGAACAGTGGTACAGCATCCGTTAAATATAGTTATGTCTATGGGAGAAAGAGGAATAAAGGGAGCGAAAGACTTAAAAGGAAAAATAGTAGGTTATCCCGGAACTCCTGGTAATGAAGTATTTATTAAAGCAATGATGGAGCACAACGGCCTTAAGTACGAGGATGTTACTATGCAGGACGTAGGATTCGATTTGAATACGGCTTTGATAACGGGAAATGTTGACGCTGTCATCGGCGCATACATAAACCATGAATATCCTACGCTTATACAGGAAGGCTATGACGTAACTTACTTTGATATAACCGACGAGGGAATCCCCGATTATGAAGAACTTGTACTTGTAACGGGAGAAAAACAGATAGAAGAAGAAAGCGATAAGCTGGAAGCATTTATAAGAGCATCAAAGAAAGGCTTTGAGGACATGAAAAAAGATCCGCAGGCGGCTCTTGATACATTGCTTAAATACCAGGACGAGGGTAACTATCCACTTAACCCTGAAATAGAAAAGGCAAGTATGGAAATACTTTTGCCTCTTATGGAAAGTGATGAACAGGCATTCCTTACTGTAAATGAGCAGAGTTGGACAGATACTATAGATTGGCTTGACGAGCAGGGACTGCTGGAAAATGAGATAAGTGCTTCCGACATCCTGGCGTTGCAGGGAGAGTAATATGGGAAAAGGAAAATTATACGGAGTGAGCGTAGGCCCGGGTGATCCCGAGCTTATGACACTCAAGGCTGTAAGAATAATAAGAGAGGCGGACGTTATAGCTCTGCCCCACAGGGATAAAGAAAAATGCGTATCCTATAAAATAGCTGTTCAGTCTGTGCCGGAGATGGACGAAAAAGAATTTTTGATGATACACATGCCTATGACAAAGGACAGGGAACAGCTGAAAAAAGCGCATGAGGACGGAGTTAATGCAGTTGCGGAAATGTTGGATAGAGGAAAAAATATCGCCTTTCTTACCTTAGGAGACGTATGTATATATTCATCGTGCCAATATATATATCAGCCGATAAAGGAAATGGGATATGATACGGAACTTATAAGCGGCGTACCATCGTTTTGCGCGGCGGCGGCAAGACTTGACAGACCGCTTGTAAGCGGAGAACAGAAACTGCATGTAATACCGGCTTCATACGATTTTGAAGAGTATATGCAATTGGACGGCGTAGAGGTGCTTATGAAAGCGGGCAAAAACCTGGAAAGGATAAAAGCGCTTGACTGTAAGCTTTGCGGTATTGAAAACTGCGGTATGGATAATGAAAAGATTTATAAAAATAAAAATGAAATAGGGGATAAACAGGGATACTATTCATTGTTTATAGCGGACTGAAAAAGCCGCATAATAAAAGAGACAGATATGTGAACGAACCGTTTGGTGCGTACAGTACAAAATGCTTCGGTTCACATGGTCTGTCTTTTTTTATATAAAGGGATTGCAGTTATGGGTTCAGTAACGATTAAATTCATCCGATTAAAAAGGAGGATTTTTTGTTTCTTACAAATTTTTTAAGAACAGTATTAATTTTATAACAGTACTTGACAATGCAAGGTACTAGATATAATATAATATTAGAAAGGAGATAGGCTATGAATGTACAATTTAAAAAAGGCGTACTGGAACTTAT
>URLB01000049.1 GCA_900548595.1 uncultured Eubacteriales bacterium | reverse complement strand
GCCGGCACGGGCTACTACCCGATCAGCAACGGCGCTTATAAGACCGAATCGATGCTCGCCACCTACGAAGAGTATCCGCAGCTCAAGGTTTCTGCCGACCAGCTGCTGAACTCCGAGGTCAACGGTATCACCGCCGGTCCGCTGCTTTCCCAGCTCCCGCAGCTGCGCACCGACCTGGTTGTGGCTCTCGAATCCGTCTTCAACGGCGGTGACGTGGACGCAGCGGTCGAAGAGGCTGTACGCAGCACGAACGCAGCCATCGAAAGCGCCAACCAGGGCGTCGCTTAAAATCGCTTACGAGAGTTTCCTTTCAACCTAAAAAGGACGAGGGCATCCCACGGGGTGCCTTCGCCCTTTTGTTTTTTTACAGTCGATTCACAAACGCCTGCGGCGCAAGGCCGGTCTGCGCCTTGAACGCCTTGTAAAACGTCGAATAATCCGAAAACCCGCATTCCCGTCCGGCCTCTGCCGCCGTGGCGCCCTCGCGGAGCATCCGGCGCGCATGTTGGCGTGTCCCATACCCTGTTTCGTGAAGCAGTATACATTCTAAGGTATTTTTGTCGCCGAAATCGAAACTTTCCGGAAAAAGTATTGTAGGTCGTATTATACCTAATGTCGAAGGGGAAGATATGCCCTTCATTGATTTTATATTTACATGTCGGTAAAAATTTTGACGGCTTATAACGTCGTTTATGAAATTGTCATTTATATAACTTGAAGTTTTTATTGCTTTCAAAGTTTTTATTATTGTGAAAGAAAAAATATTCCGACAGCCGAACATACTGTACACCATATTATTTTATAGATAGGTGTGATAACAAAAGAATTATTTTGAACAAAATCGGCGATTGTCGTATACCCGTGTGATATCGGCAAATTTGTAAAATCGGCAACGACATGTTCGGATTTTATTATAAGATTCCATAAACTTAATCTTGTTTCTAATTTAATCGGAAAAAACAGTCTTAAAATAATAACGAGCCATAATATACAAAATATGTCGTGCGGAACGTGCTTTTTGAAAATTTTATGTATGAACAATGTTGTCAGTATCATTATTGAGGCTGATATATTTAATAAAATCAAATTCATGGTGTTGACCTCATTTTAGACGATTTACGTAATCTTTAAGTTCCTTCACTTCTTCTTCGGTTAATGTTTCATCACTGAGGAATGTGTTTAAGAAATTCGGTTTTGAGTTGTTGAAAAATACAGAAATAATATCCGCAATTTTTGCCTTTTGGACGCTGCTTTTTTCGATAATCGGTATACATATAAATCCGGGGTCTTTTCTTTCTATAAAATTTTTTTCTATGCATTTTTTTAATACTGTATATGTTGTGCTTCTTTTCCAACCGATAGAGTCTTCTAATATTTTATATAGTTCACTTGCGGGAAGAGGTCCCTCTTTCCAAAGAATTTCAAGTATATTCATTTCCGTTTCACGTATATTCATTTTAACATCCACCTTGTCTATGTACTTAGACAAAGTATACCATGAAAAAATATTCGCTACAATATTGTAATAAAATGTTTAAACTGAAATTATTTACAAATTTATACGGTTTTATTTGTATAAATTTCCTTGCTGTGTTTGACATTCCGCCATAGTGGGAAGACTGTAATTCTATAGGTAAATTACGGAGAAATATTTTGCCTTTACTAAATTTACATAAGTATAATATTGAAAAAAATACGGAAAACAGTTAATATTAAATATACTGGGAGTTTTATACTTAAAATACAATAGACTTATAAACGGTCGGTTAACATATATGTAATTTATTGGTTGTTTGAGAGGGGAAAGCTATATGTTTGGAAAAGATATGGGAATAGATTTAGGTACGGCAAACACCCTTGTATATGTAAGAGGAAAAGGAATAGTCATCAGCGAACCGTCGGTTGTCGCTATAAATACAAATACGAACGAAGTCCTTGCGGTAGGTAACGAGGCAAAAGAGATGATAGGCAGAACGCCTGGGAATATAGTGGCAATACGCCCTATAAAAGACGGGGTTATAGCCGATTTTGCCATTACCCAGGCAATGCTGAGATATTTTATAGATAAGGCATATACAAGATCGTTTTTCGGGCCGAAGCCGAGGGTTATAATATGCGTGCCTTCAGGCGTTACGGAGGTTGAAAAAAGAGCTGTTACAGAGGCGGCAATTGCTGCCGGCGCAAAGGACAGAGAGGCATATTTGATAGAAGAGCCTATGGCTGCTTCCATAGGAGCGGGACTTCCCGTGGAGGAGCCTACGGGAAGCATGATAGTGGATATAGGCGGCGGAACAAGCGATGTTGCCGTAATATCGTTAGGAGGAATAGTTACAAGTACATCTTTGAGAGTAGGCGGAGATGAACTGGACGCATATATATCCGCTTTTATTAAAAAGGAATATAACCTTGCCATAGGGGACAGAACGGCGGAGGAAATAAAGCTTACAATCGGTTCCGCATATCCGAAGGATGTACTGGAGGAAATGGACATAAGAGGACGCGACTTGATAACGGGTCTTCCGAAAACGGCGACCATAACAAGTGATGAAATCCAGAAAGCCATATATGACCCTATACATGAAATAATAGATACCATAAGACAGACATTGGAGTCTACGCCTCCCGAATTGGCTGCGGACGTAATGGAAACGGGAATAACGTTGACAGGCGGCGGCGCTCTGTTGTCGGGGCTTGACAGACTGATAACGGAAGAAACGGGCATGCCCGTAAACGTTGCGGACGACCCGTTAGACTGTGTTGCGAAAGGCACGGGAATGGTGTTGGAAAATATCGAAAAGTTAAAGGGCGTTCTTATATCGCCGAGGAAACCAAAATTTTAACGGGGAGCGTTTATAATTGAAAATTTTCCATGAATATAAAAAACAATTGCTAATACTGGCGACAATAGCGCTCGCTCTCATATCGTTTTTTACTGCCGGAAGAAAAATAAACGCAGCTTTTATGGATGATGTTTTCGGGTTTGTAATTACGCCTTTTCAAGGGGCGGTAGCCTCGGTAACGGGGTGGGTAAACGACGCTGTCGACGACATTATAAAAAGAAAGGAACTTGCCGACGAAAACAGACAGCTGAAAGAACGTATAGAGGAACTGGAAGCGGAAAATAAACGCCTTTCACTCTATGAAGACGAAAACAAAAAACTGTCGGAGCTTTTGGAAGTATCAAGAAAATACCGTGAATACGATACGACGGGGGCAAATGTTATAGCCAAAGATACGGGCGTATGGTTTGACAGCTTCCTTATAGATAAGGGAAAAGGAGACGGTATCGGCAATAATATGGCGGTTGTAAATGCCGGTGGACTTGTCGGCAGGGTAGTTGACGCAAGTTCGACATATTCAAACGTATACAGCATATTGGACAGCCGTTCTTCGGTTTCGGCAAAAAGCTTGAGAACGGGTGATTTGGGTGTTGTTACCGGCGATCATGAGTTGATGAAGCAGGGACTTTGCAAAATGGAATACATAGATTCCGAGGCGGAGATAATGGAGGGCGACGAGATAATAACATCGGGTCTCAGCGACTATTATCCTGCCGGAATAAGTATCGGATATGTAACGGAGGTACATCAGGATCAGAACGGACTTACCAAATATGCCGTTATAGAGCCTAAGGTTGATTTTAAACATCTTGATACGGTGCTTGTCGTAACGGAAACCGTGGATAATACTGCGGAGGTGGAGTGATATGATTAACGCTGTCGTTACAGCCGCCGTACTCATAATAAATTTTATACTTCAGACAACGGTTTTACAGCTTATAGAAATACGAGGCGTTATACCCGATACAATGCTTATAATTATAGTGTCGTATTCGCTGTTGCGTGGGCAGAACGCCGGCGCTGCGGTCGGATTTTTCGCAGGTCTGCTTTACGATATATTTTTCGGAAGCGCTCTCGGATTTTATGCTTTGTTAGGTATGCTTACCGGTTATTTATGCGGAATAGCCCACAGGAATTTTTACAGGGAGAATTATGTGCTTCCCGTAACGCTTTCCGCCATAGCCAGTTTTGTAACGGGACTTGTGATATATGTAACGGGATTTTTGTTGAAAGGAAATTACAATGTTTTTTATTTCCTGTTCAGCGTTATCATACCGCAGGCTGTTTATACCGGAATAGCGGCTATTGTCGTTTACAGAATACTGTACAGCGTAAATAACGGTGTTGAGAAAAAGGAGAAGGAAAAGCGCAGGCTTTTCTAGTTTTCCGTAAAGGAATGAAGTGAATTGGATACATTTAAGGAAAGATTAAGCGAGCTGATGAAAAACCGGCTTTTCGTGCTTCTGGTTATTGTAGCCGCCATATTTGCCGTACTTGTATGCAGACTGTTTTATATGCAGATTGTAAACGGCGAGGAGGCCAGCGCAGGCATTACGTCCAGCGTAACCAGGGAGGTTTCCATGCCCGCGGCAAGAGGCAATATATATGACAGATACGGAAGACCGCTTGCGGTAAATGAAGCGGCTTTCTCCATTGAAATAGACGATAGTATAGCCGTAGATTATGAGGATAAAAACGAGCAGGTTGTTAAATTGTATGAGAAGATGAAAGAAAACGGATATACCGTTACGGATAATCTTCCCATTTCCAGAGATACGGAGCCGAAGTTTACAATATCAGGCGATGAGCTGGAGGAATGGAAGACCGATATAGGTCTGGATAAAAAACAGATGAGATATGACGCAGTTCGAACGCTTGAATATTTATATGATTCTTACGGATTAGATGGGACTGTTGATGAAAATAAAAAGAGGGAAATAGTTTCACTCGGTATCAATATCAGCGATAAAAACATAATGATTATGAACCTGATAATGACTATAGAGTCAAACGGCGGAGAAATAGTCGACGAACTTCCCGTATCAGAGGACAGACCTTATACGTTTATTATCGAAAACGAGAAAGAAATACAGAGGTGGAAAAAGGATGTTTCCATGGATGGCGAGGAACTTGACAATACAGCCGAGGAATCTATGGAATACCTTATCGACCTTTTCGGTATTCCGCAAAACATGTCTCCTGCTATGCAGAGAAAACTGGCGGCAGTAAGATATTCTCTTTATTTGCAGAGATTTAAAAAATACCAGCCTGTAACGGTGGCAAGGGAAATAAATGATAAAATAATAGCGGAAGTAAAGGAAAATCTCGATATATTCCCCGGAGTTTCGGTGGAAACGGAGTCCATGAGAAAATATGAAGAGGGCGACAAGTTTTCCAACATACTCGGTTATATAAGACAGATTTCCGACGAGGAACTGAAAGAGTATGAGCAGTATGGATACGATTCGGGAGATATAGTGGGAAAAACGGGAATAGAAAAAGTAATGGAACTGGAGTTGAACGGAAAAGACGGAAAAATGCTTGTGGAAGTCGACAATATGGGACGAAAAATAAGCACTTTGGAAACGGAAGCTCCCGTTTCCGGAAACGACGTATTCCTCACTATAGATAAAGACCTTCAAATAGCTGCGTATAATTATTTGGAGGACGCTCTGGCCGAGGCGATTATAACGAGACTTACATCGGAATTGGAAAAGGACGTGCCCGTTACGCTGAAACAGCTTTTTACGTCTATGATAGAAAGCGGAAGTATTTCGGTTTCAAGTATAATGAAGGCAGAGGAAGGGTATCAGCTTACGTTAAAAAACCTTATACTTTCATATAACAAAGACATAGATATAAGCGACAGCGAGCAGAAAACAGCCGCAAAGCAGGTGCTTACAAAAGCCGTCGAGGACGGTACGCTTTCATATACGACAATGATTTTTGTTATGCTGGAACAGGGCATAATAACAGCCGATGATAATTACAGGGCAAGGATAGTATCGGGAGAGCTTTCTCCTCTGGAAATAATAATCGATAAGCTCAGAACGGGAGACCTCACGCCTGCCGAAACAAATCTTAACCCGTGCAGCGGTTCTGTTGTAGTATCCGATGTAAATTCGGGAAAGACGCTTGCGCTTGTTACTTACCCGTCGTATGACAATAACGAGCTTGTAAATACATTTAATAACGAATACTATAATAAACTTCTGGAAGACCCGTCGACTCCTCTTGTAAACAGACCTCTTATGCAGAAAAAAGCGCCGGGTTCAACTCTTAAAATGGTAACGGCTGTGGCGGCTCTTGAAACTGGTATAATAACGCCCGAACAGACTATAAAAGACGAAGGATTGTTTACGAAGGCAGGAACGCCGTATGCGCGATGTATGATATACTCGCTTAGCGGAAGTACCCACGGATATGTGAACGTATCGCATGCGCTGGAGGTTTCGTGCAACTACTTCTTCTATGACGTCAGCTATATGCTCGGCGGAGAAACGGATGACCCGACAAGTCTTAAGGGTATAACTATACTTGACGAATACTATGATGCTTTCGGACTCAATTCTCCGACGGGAATGGAAATAGGAGAGAATCCTCCGTCAATGGCGTCTCCGTCATATAAAGAGGAAATTATGAAGTGGCAGAACCCGGAAGCAACGCCGAGCCAGACGAGGTGGACTTCCGGCGATACCATAAGGGCTGCCATAGGCCAGTCGGTAAACAGTTTTTCCGCCGCCAGCATGAACAAATATATAGCAACGCTGGCAAATGGAGGAACAAGATATAAAATGCACCTGATAGACAAGGTTAAGAGCGCCGATGGTTCGGTAACACAGCAGACAGAAGAGGTTGTGGAAAATATAATGGAAATAGACCGGGAGAACTTGGACGCGGTATATGAGGGAATGAGGCTTGTTACGCAGGGAAGTAAAGGAACCCTGAGAAACGTATTTAAGGATTTCCCTATTGATGTGGCCGCTAAGTCGGGTACAGCCGAGGAAAATAAAAATAACAGTTCGCATTCATGGTTTGTAGGATTTGCGCCGTATGATAATCCTCAGATAGCCGTAACGGTAATGATACCGTTCGGAGATGTTTCCGGCTCTCCTGCGGCGGTAACGGCAAGGAATATAATAGGGGAATATATGGGACTTAACTATGAACCGACAGGCGGATATATGGAAAACTATTTAACTGAATAAAGGCGGCGGCGGATTTACCCCATCCGCCGTTACCGATGAACTTTAACAACAGAATATCATAAAATACGCAAAGAAGTTTTTGTAAAAAAATGGTGGTATTTGCTTACGAAACAGAGTGCCGCTCATGTATATTTTTGCTAGAATACAAATAAGCTAATTGTTTTGCACGAAACAAAGTGCGGAAATGTTCTTTTGCTAGGAGGATAACACATGAGTGAAGTAATAGTTGTAACAAGCGGAAAAGGCGGGGTCGGAAAAACGACGACTTCCGCTAATATCGGATGCGGACTTGCGCTTGAAGGAAAAAAAGTAGTTCTGGTGGATTCCGACATAGGACTCAGAAATCTGGACGTCGTTATGGGACTGGAAAACAGAATAGTTTACGACTTGGTAGACGTTATAGAAGGCACGTGCAGATTAAAGCAGGCTCTTATAAAGGACAAAAGATACCAGGGACTTTTTCTTCTTCCGGCGGCACAGACAAGAGATAAAAATCCGATTCCGCCCGTGCAGTCGTCAAATGCCGATTCTGCCGAAAAATAGCTGTGTCAGAATATAAAGGACATGGGTTTTGAATACATAATTATCGACTGTCCTGCCGGAATAGAACAGGGATTTAAAAACGCCGTAGCAGGCGCGGACAGAGCCGTAGTCGTAACTACTCCGGAAGTGAGCGCCGTAAGAGACGCCGACAGGATAATAGGTCTTTTGGAGGCAAACGGCATAAGTAACCCCGGTCTTATCGTCAATCGTTTAAGGGTTGACATGGTTAAAAGAGGCGACATGATGTCCGTGGACGACGTAAAGGAAATACTTTCGGTAGACGTTTTGGGAGTAGTGCCCGATGACGAGGACGTTGTGATTACCACCAATAAAGGGGAACCTGCCGTTACGGAAGAAAATTCCCGTGCGGGAAGAGCCTATAGAAATATTACTTTGAGGTTGATGGGAGAGGAAGTGCCGTTTATGGATCTTTCCGAAAACGAAGGATTTTTCGGAAGACTCAAAAAAATATTCGCGCGCTGATTTACTGTTCTGTTAAGGATGTGGATGTTATGGATATTCTCGGTTTGTTAAAAAATAATAATGCCAAAAGCGGCGGAGTCGCCAAGGACAGGCTTAAACTGGTGCTTGTGCATGACAGGGTAGGCTGCTCCTATACTGTGCTGGAAATGCTGAAGGCCGATATACTCAATGTCATTTCCGAATATATGGAGATAGACGATGAGGAACTTGATATAAGGCTTACTCATATTAAGGAAACGTCGGGAGAAGTTCCGGTGCTGTATGCCAATATTCCCATAAGAAGTATGAGAATGGCAAAAAGCGGCTGACTTAATTGAATTGATTTAAAATGGCGCATAATGTCAGGGGTTATACCCGATATTTGCGCTTTTTTATATAGGAGAAATAATTTTATGATAAGTGTTAGTAAGGCTAAAATACAAAATATTGATAAGTGGCTTATAGCGGCTGTATGCGCTTTAACCGTATTCGGCATAGTATGCGTGGGCAGCGCCCTCCGTATAAATTTGGGAGAGGATGCCTCGGGATACTACTCTCAGATGATTTTTTTTGCAAGCGGACTTGTAATAATGTTTTTTGTGGCGTTTCTCGATATTGATTATATATCAAGGTTTGACAGAGCTATCTATATTGTAAATATAATTTTACTTATTGCCGTAATACTTGTCGGTTCCAGCGCAAACAACGCCGTAAGATGGATAAAAATAGGTCCTATACGAATCCAGCCGTCGGAGTTTTCAAAAGTCATAATGATTTTTTGCATGGCAAATTTTATTGACAAAAAAAAGGATTCGATTAATAATATAAGTACATTGATACGCTTGGCAGTGCTTGTTATAGTGCCTGTAATGATGATCTTTGTCCAGCCGGCGCTTTCGGCATGCCTTGTTATTTTGTTTATTTTCTGCGTCCAGATGTTCGTTGCCGAATTGGACTACAGACTTATAGGGAAAATCTTAATAATTGTTGTTCCGATAATAGGAATTATTGTGCTTGACTCCATAAGGGAAGACCCGTTGTTTGTTGACCTTGTGCTTAAGGACTATATGATAACGCGTATAAGGGACCTTGTTATTCAGGACCCGGGATCGGAAACCTATTACCAGACAATGAAATCAATCAGTGCTATTTCCAGCGGACAGCTCACCGGCAAGGGACTTTACCAGGGTACGCTTAATCAGCTTTCCTATCTTCCCGAGCCGCAAAACGACTTTATTTTTTCAGTAATAGGTGAAGAATTTGGTTTTTTAGGTTGTATGCTGGTATTGGCTTTGCTGTTTTTTATAATTGTAAGATGTATAATGATAGCTATGGAAGCCAGAGATATGAAAGAAAGGCTCATAGCAGCCGGAGTGGCTGGAATGTTTGTTTTCCAGACTTTTGTAAATGTCGGCGTAGCCACGGGTATAATGCCTAATACGGGTATGTCCTTGCCTTTTGTAAGTTCCGGAGGAAGTTCGCTTTGGACAAACATGGTTGCTGTGGGATTGGTGTTAAATATTGACCTGCGTCATTCGAGGACGCTTTTTGAGGGGGAATTTTAATGAATATAGCACTTATAGCGCATGATAATAAGAAAAAATTGATGGAGAACCTATGCATAGCCTACAGGCATATACTTATTAAACATAACCTGTACGCTACGGGCGGAACAGGCCGTCTTGTAGAGGAAACAGCCAATCTTACGGTTCATAAATATCTTGCGGGACATCTCGGAGGGGAACAGCAGCTCGGGGCGCAGGTTGCCAACAATGACATAGACGTCGTTATTTTCCTTAGGGATCCGGTTGCGCCTAAAAGCTATGAACCGGACATAAACAGTATACTTCGTCTGTGCGACGTGCATAATATACCGCTTGCCAGCAACTTGGCAACTGCGGAGATACTTCTTTTGGCTCTTGACAGAGGAGATCTTGACTGGAGGAACATGATTTAATGGCGTTAAAGGTTTCGGCTGTATACTACGCCGTCGTCAACGTCCTGTTGTTTATTTTCATGGGTATTGATAAGCGTAGGGCGATAAAAGATAAGTGGCGTATAAAGGAAGCCACACTTTTGACAATGGGATTAATCGGAGGCGGAATCGGCGGCTTTATAGGGATGAAACTTTTTCATCACAAAACGAGGAAATGGTATTTTTATGCGGTATTCGCCATAGGCGTCATACTGCATACAGCGCTTTTGTTGATGTTAGGTAACATATTATAAAAAGTTTTCCGCATGGGTATGCCTGTGCGGATTTCTTGCGTTATGAATATTTATCGGAGGGGATAATATGAATTTTAGGGACAAAGCGGACGTAGCTATAATCGGAGGCGGAATCGGCGGAATAATGACTGCCTACAGACTTCTCGAGAAAAACCCCGAACTTAAAGTATCGGTAATTGAAAGAGGACACGATATAGAAAAAAGAGTATGCCCCATGCTCACAAAAAAGACGGACCATTGTATAAAATGCGCTACATGCGCTATTATGGAAGGTATGGCAGGCGCAGGAGCTTTTTCCGACGGTAAATATGTTATTTCAACGGAGTACGGAGGATGGCTGACGGAGTTTTTGGAACCCGATACCGTTATAGATTATATAGAGCAGGCTGACGATATACTTGTGAAGTTCGGAGCGACGACGGAAAGGTTTATGCCTAGTAATGAACTGAAACTGGAATGTCTGAAGCATGATTTGCATATGTCGCAGGCACAGCTGAAGCATTTGGGTACGGACAGTAACTTTGAAACGATGAAAAAACTCATAAACGACCTTAAAACAAGGTGTGAGATAATTGTCGATACGGAGGTTACCGGAGTAGACAAAGATACAAGAACCATAACAATGGTAAACAAAGGAACCGAATACCATTTGGAAGCGAAATACATTGTATTTGCGGTAGGAAGATTCGGAAGCAGATTTTTTGCCAAATGGTGTCAGGAACATAACGTGGAACTGAAGAACAATCAGGTTGACATCGGGGTCAGGGTAGAACTTCCGGCAATTATATGGGACAATTTTTCTAAAAAAATATATGAGCCTAAAATATGGTACAGAAGCAAAAGGTATGGAGATACGACAAGAATGTTCTGTTTTAATGAAAGGGGCGGCGTAGTTACGGAAAATACAGACGGCGTGCTTACCGTAAACGGACATTCATACAGGGACGCGGCGAGAAAGACGGAAAACTCCAACTTTGCGCTGCTTTCAACTATCAGATTTACACAGCCCTTTAACGACCCTATCAGTTATGCAAGAAATGTGGCAAGCCTTGCCAATCTTATAGCGGGCGGAGGAGTCCTTGTGCAGAGACTGGGGGATTTGGAAAACGGACGAAGGACGGAATATAAACGTCTTGCGCAGTCTACCACGAGACCGACAATGCAGGCTGTTCCGGGTGATTTGAGCCTTTGTATGCCCAAAAGACAGCTTGATAATATTATAGAAACACTCCATGCGTTGGATAAAATTGCACCGGGTACGGCCAACTATGATACTCTTCTTTACGGCATAGAGTGCAAATATTACTCCGCAAGACCGCAGACGGAAGATTTTGAAATAAAAGGCTGTAAAGACATCTATGCCATAGGCGACGGAGCAGGCTTTACACGTTCGCTTTCACAGGCGGCTGCAAACGGACTTTATGTAGCCGATAAAATTTCAGAGAAAGAAAAATAATCAGAGGTTTACTTATGTTTGACAGATTATATCCGGACATTTATATAAAATCAATAGAACAGCTTCCCCTTAAGGAATTTAAAAGAAGGGGGATAAAAGCTCTTGTTTTTGACATAGACAATACGATAGCGCCGTATGATGTGGCAGAACCTGACAATCATACTCTCGATATCCTTAATCACATAATGGAAGAGGGCTTTAAAATATGCCTTCTGTCTAACAATAATGAAGAAAGAATAAAAATATTCAATAAAAAAATAGGCGCTTATGCCTACTGGAAGGCAGGAAAACCGGGCATAAAAACTTTGGAAAAGGCAATGAAAGATATGGGAAGCAACAGGGCTTCCACAGTAATGGTAGGCGACCAGATATTTACAGATATGTGGTGCGGACACAACGCAGGACTGCTTTGTGTAATGACGGCGCCTATATGTAACAGAGATCAGTTTGTAACAAAAATAAAAAGACCGTTGGAGAAACTGATAATGTCGTTTTATTTCAGGAGGAAAAGGAAACATGTGCGTTGATTTGATAAACGGAAAAACCCAAGTATACGGTATAATAGGAAATCCTGTGGAAAAATCCTTTTCCCCCATATTGCAGAACACAATAGCCGAAGAATTCGGGAAAAAAGTTGCCTATGTTCCGTTTAAGGTGGATAAGGGATGTGTAAAAACGGCGGTAGACGGCGGATATGCCCTCGGAATAAGAGGGTTTAATGTTACGGTTCCTCACAAAGTCGAAGTTATGGAATCGCTGTGTTCTATAGATGCAGCCGCTGAAAAAATAGGCGCGGTAAATACGCTTAAATTGACCGATAACGGATATGTAGGATACAATACCGACATAATAGGATTAAAGAAATGTTTTGAGAGCAGAAATATAGAAATAAAAAATAATACGCTAGTTCTCATCGGAGCGGGAGGCGCGGCAAATTCAGCCGCAATACTTGCAGGTGAAGAGGGAGCGTCAAAGCTTGTCATAGTAAACAGAACTTTGGAAAAGGCTGAGAAATTAGCTGATAGAGTAAGAAAGTATTATCCCATAACCGTAGAGGTAAAAGGTTATGAAAGCATAATGGATATAGAAAATCCTCAAATAGTTATACAGACAACATCTGTCGGTATGGGCAACGATATAGACGGTACGCCCATAAAAAATGCCGATTTTTTTGACAATGTAAAAATAGTCGTAGATATAATATATACTCCGTGGGAGACAAAGCTTATGAAAGATGCGGCGGAACACGGAGCCGTAACCGTCAACGGCTTTGATATGCTTTTTTATCAGGGTTTGGCGTCATTTGAAATATGGCATGATATGAAAGCGGACTTAAAAGACGCGGAACGTCTGAAAAAGAAGCTGACAGATTATTATATCGGGAGGTAAGTGATGGAAAACATTATACTTATCGGTTTCATGGGCTGCGGGAAAACAACTGTCGGGAAAAAGCTTGCCTCAATGAGCGGAAGAAAATTTCTTGATATGGATGATGAAATAGTAAGGCGAGCCGGAATGAAAATAACCGAAATATTTGAAAAGTACGGCGAGGACAGATTCAGACAGATGGAAAGTGAACTTTGCGAACAATTGTCCGAAACGGAAGGACTTGTAATAGCAACAGGCGGAGGAGTTATAAAAAACGAGCGAAATATGCAGCTGTTAAAAAAAAGCGGTAAAACGCTGTATATTAAGGCTTCGGCGGAGCATATTTACAGAAATATAAAAAACGACAGGACAAGACCTTTGCTTAACTGTGATGATAAGATGGGCAGGATAAGAGAGCTTTTGGAAGAAAGACGCCCGCTTTACGAGTCCGAAAGCGATGTTATAACAGACATAAGCGGCTTAAGCTCATCGGCGGCGGCAAACAAAATATATGAGGTTCTTACGAAAGAGGCGGAATAATGAAAAAAATTTGTTTGATACACGGACCCAATATCAATTTTACGGGAATAAGGGAAAAAGGCGTATACGGTACGCTTACGTTTGACGAAATTAATGACGAAATCAGAAAAAAGGCTGACGAGCTGGATTTTGAAGTCGAAATATTCCAGTCCAATCACGAAGGCGCAATAATAGATAAAATACAGGAATGTTACGGCTCAAAAGACGGTATAATAATAAATCCCGGAGCCTATACGCATTACAGCTATGCCATAAGGGACGCTCTGGCTTCAGTTGATATGCCCGTTATAGAAGTACACATGTCCAATATCCATAAAAGGGAGGAGTTTAGGCATACATCGGTTACGGTTCCCGTATGCGTAGGCCAGATGTGCGGCTTCGGCTGGAGAGGATATTTGCTGGCTTTGGACGCAATGAAAATGCAATTACCGTAAAAATAGATATATTAATAAAAAAATATATTGAAAAAAAGAGAAAAATAATTTAAACTTATATGAGACTATGTACCGTTTTAGGTATATTATATTAAATTTTAT
>URLB01000048.1 GCA_900548595.1 uncultured Eubacteriales bacterium | reverse complement strand
GCTCGTCAGCTTGTAGCACATGCTCATAAGCTTTATGAACTCGGTCTTCCTTACGGTAAGGAAGCTGCTATGGCTAAATGCTATGCAGGCGACATGGCTGTACAGGTAACACTTGACGGAATCCAGCTCTTCGGAGGATATGGATATTCAAGAGAGTACCCTGTTGAAAAGCTTTTAAGAGACGCTAAGATCTTCCAGATCTTTGAAGGTTCAAACGAAATTCAGAGAGTTGTTATCGCTAACAACATCCTTGGAAAATTCTAATAAAATAAGCTGTTATATAACTGTAGACGCATGTTTTAACATGCGCCTACAGTCTTGTTAATGGGGAGGGCGAACCGTTACAGCGATTCGAAATCCATATTGTTATCTGTAAGCGTAAGGCGGACAGATTTTGAAATGCAATGCCTGTCAACTTAGTCTAAAAGATTCATGCAAAAATCTCGGTTTTTATTTGACAAGCAGGGCAAACTTTGATAAAGTTTTTTAAGGGTACAGCTTTATATAAGTACAAGCGTACGATGAAAACATAATTTTTAGAGGAGGAAATTCTAAATGGAAATTTTAGTTTGTGTAAAACAGGTTCCCGATGCAGATGTAGAAGTTAAATTAAACGCTTCAGGAGCACCTGATATCGAAAAAATCGCTCCTGTTATCAATCCATTTGACGGTTACGCACTTGAAATGGCTACAAGATATAAAGAAGCCAACGGCGGTACTGTTACAGTTATGTCTATCGGCGGAGACAACGTAAAAGACGTTATGAAAAACTGCCTTGCAGTAGGCGCTGATGAAGCATACATAATCGGTGATGTAATTGCCGATGCAGACGCTATGGCTACAAGCGAAGTAATTGCTGCGGCAGTTGCAAAGCTTGAAGAAACAAGAGGAAAGAAATTTGATATCGTATGCTGCGGTAAAGAGTCTACAGACTTTGCATGCGGCGTTGTAAGCCAGTTAGTAAGCGAGAAGCTCGGATACGGCGAAGTTATCGACGTTATCGGTTTCGAGCCTAAGGACGGCGGACTTTCCGTAAAGAAAGAAACAGAAGAAGGATATAACATGGTTGAAATCGGAACACCTTGTGTTCTCGGTATAATCAAACCCGATTATGAACCCAGATACCCTACAATGAAGAGCAAGATGGCAGCAAGAAAGAAAGACGTTCCCGTTGTTGAAACAGGCGTAAGCGCTGCTCCTGCAGTTAAGACTGTTAAGGTTTATGAACCCGCTAAGAAGTCAGCAGGCGTTAAGATTAAAGAAGAAAGTAACGAAGAATCAGCTCTTAAGGCATTTGCTATGCTTGTAGACGCAAAAGTATTATAATCGGGAGGAGGAACTTAGAGATGAGAAATATATTAGTATATGTTGAAGCTGCTGAAGGCAAAGCTAAAAACGTAGGTCTTGAGATCCTTACACCTGCAAAGGTTGCTGCTGAAGGCGGAGAAGTTATTGCCGCTGTTATCGGTAAAGACGTTGCAGAGGCTGCTAAGCAGGCAATCGCATTCGGCGCTGACAAGGCTGTAGTTGTTGACGGCGCACAGTATGAAGTATATAACACAGACGTTTACGCTAACGCTCTTTACGAGCTTGTTAAGAAATACGCTCCTAAGGCTGTATTTGTAGGCGCAACAGCAGACGGAAAAGATCTTGCCGGAAAAGCTGCTGCAAAATGCGGTTCAGGCGTTGTTACAAACGTAACAGGCGTAGCCGTTGACGGAGATAAAATAGTTTACACAAGCCCTGTATATGCAGGCGGTATCCTTAACGATGATGTTTGCGAAAGCGAAATCGAATTCGCACTTCTTCGTTCAGGCGCATTCAAGAAAGCTGAAGCTGACGAAGCTAAAGCAGGCGAAGTTATCACAGAAACAATCGAGTGTCCTGCTGACGCAATCAGAACAAAGGTTGTTGACATTGTTAAGGAAATTTCCGAAACAGTTAACCTTGAAGAAGCAGACGTTATCGTTGCCGGCGGACGTGGCGTTGGTTCAGCTGAAAACTTTGCAATCCTTCAGGAACTTGCTGATGCTCTCGGCGGCGTAATCGGCGCTACAAGAGCTCCTATCGAAGCTGGTTGGATTTCAAGAGCATACCAGATCGGGCAGTCAGGCAAGAGCGTTGCTCCTAAGCTTTACATTGCATGCGGTATCTCAGGCGCTACACAGCACGTTGCAGGTGTCACAGGCGCTGACTACATCGTTGCTATAAACAAGGATGAGGACGCTGCTATCTTTGATATTGCCAATGTTGGTATCGTAGGAAACCTTCTTGAGGTTGTTCCCGTACTTACAGCAGAAGTTAAGAAATTCAAAGCATAAGACATTATTTAAGCGGAGACTTTAGTCTCCGCTTTTTTTATGCATTTTTATATTAAGACAAAAAATATTGGACTAAAAAGGCACGAAGTATAGTAGAAAGTACAGTTAATATTGCGAATTGACAAAAATTCAAGGGGAGGGGTAAAATGTATTTTGTAGTAGTAGCTTTACAAATGTAAACAGAGGAGGAAATTAAATGGGAAAATTTAAAAAGGTAACCGCAACGGTACTCAGTGCGGTTATGGCGCTTAGCGTTATGAGTATACCCGTATTTGCGGAAGAAAATGCTGAAAACGAAGAAGCAGTGGTTGAAGACAGCAAGGCAACAGGACTTCCTGAGGCTGAGGACGGAGTAATTAAGCTGACAGACGATGTAACGGTAGATAAAATTACCGTAACAGAGGACATTACATACGACCTTAACGGAAATGATTTGACATATACAGGAGGATCAATAGGATTTGAAGAGCACACTTTAAGATTTATAGACAGTTCTGTTAAAGGAAGTAAAAGAGGCGGAACATTAAAGCTTACAGGCGTTGCGGGAAACAGTTCAGCTATAAATCCGAAAAAAGGTGCAACTGTTGAAGTAAAAAATATAAAAATTGAATGTACAGGTTCAGTATTTTATCCTCAAGGTAATACAGCAGCTGTAAACATCAAGAACTGCGATATTGAAGCAGCTGTGTATGGAGTTGGTACAAATGCGGCTACTGTAGATAACTACGGAGTTGTTATTAATATTGAAAATTCAAAAATAACAACTTCATCCGATAACGGAGACAACACGGCTGTTTTAATTAACGTTGAGGGTACTCTCAATATAACTGACAGCGAACTTACATCTGATAGACAGGCGCTTGTAGTCCGTGCAGGAGACGCTAAAGTAATAGGAACAAAAATTACGGTTACGGGAAAATTTGCAGAAGATCAAGACGGAAACGCTGAAAAATATCAGAACGGTAACTGGGGTAGCGGAAACGAAGTTCCCACAGGCGCAATAATTGCCGGTAATACAAGTGAAACCGCTTATAAAGCGGAAGCAAACTTGACTATAGAAGACTGTGAAATAGAGAGCGAAAACAAAAATGTACCCGCTATTTTTACAGACGCAAACAAGAATTTTGCTTCCGAAGTTAAAATTACAGGAAATGAAACTGTAGTTACAGGAAGCGTCATGAAAAACAATGAACAGGAAAATGCTGATATTGTTATTATGAACGGAACTTTTACAGATGATGTTGAACAATTTCTTGACGAGGACAGCCACCTTGTAAAAGACGAAGACGGCAACTATGTTGCAATGGATGAGGAAACATACGAAGATTACCTCGACGACAACAAGTCTCATGGTTCAAGATATGAACTTGAAGAGAAAGAAAACAACAGAAAAGACGACGATGACGAAGATAAGGAAGAGGACAAGAAGCCTGAGGAAAAGCCCGAAGAGCCTGAAGAAGAAAGCATATTCAGCGACGTGGCAATCGACGACCCTAACTATGACGCAATCGTAAAAGTATTTGAAAAAGGCTGGATGGTAGGTGTAAGCGACGGAGTATTCGCGCCTAACGGAACGCTTACAAGAGGAATGGCAGCAACAATACTTTGGAACAAAGCAGGAAAACCCGAACCCGTAAACGCAGCGCCTTTCCTTGACGTAACGGCAGACGCATGGTATGCAAAAGCAGTGGCATGGGCATACGAACAGGGAATAGTTCTTGGATACGACGCGGAAACATTCGGACCTAACGACTTTGTAACAACAGAGCAGTTCACAATAATGCTCGACAAGTCAGAGGGCAAAACACCCGCACCTTATGCAGGCGGAGCGCCTAACGCAACAAGAGCATGGGTGGCTTCTAAAATAGCTTAATAGAGAAAATTAAAAGAGGAGACTTGCGTCTCCTCTTTTTTATCTGATAAACAAAACTTAGTATTTATAACGCTTTTTACCCCTAATAAAACAGATGACAGAAACTATAAGAGTTGCCGCTTCGGCGACGGTTACAGACAGCCATATTCCGTCGATATCAATAAAGATAGGCAGAAGCAGGATAGAAGCCGCTAAAAATCCGAATGTTCTTAAGAATGAAATAAGCGCTGAAATCAAACCGTTTGAAAATGCGGTAAACATTGATGAAGCGAATATATTAAATCCTGCTATAAGGAAATTTAATGCAAATAAATGCCATCCGCTGTTTGTTATCTGCCAAACCGTTCCGCCTTGTTCCGCAAATATTCCGATTATAGGAAGTTTTAATATCATGCTTAATGCAAACCAAAGAATTGAGTTAAAAAATATAAATACAAGGCTTATTTTTATAAGTTTTTTCAAAGACGGTATGTCCTGAGCGCCGTAATTAAAACTGATTACAGGGGCTATGCCGTTAGAATATCCCATGAAAACGGCAGACAGGAGAAACTGTGCGTAAAGGGCAACGGTTATTGCGGCTACGCCGTCTTCGCCGATAAATTTCATCATCATGTAGTTAAAAAGAAATGTTGTAACTCCGTTTGCAAGATTCGTAACCATTTCGGAAGAGCCGTTTGCGCATGTGAACAACAATATTTTAAAATCAAGTTCGGGCTTCTCGAAATAAAGAAGGCTTTTTTTGCTCAAAGCAAAATAAAAAAGTCCGAATATTGCAGGTATAGCATAACCTATTGAAGTTGCCAACGCAGCCCCTTTTATACCCATGTCCAATACAGCCATGAACAGATAGTCAAGAATTATATTGGCTATGCCTCCGATAGATATTACCGTAAGACCCAGCCTCGGCTTTCCCGCAGCTGGGAAAAAGCAGCTGAAAAGCATTTGTAATACGGCAAACGGAGCGGCAAGACAAAGTATAAAAAGATAGTCGATACAATATTGATATATTGTTTCGGTTGCTCCTAATATCCTAACTATCGTGTCAATAAAAATTACGCCTATGACAGCTGTTACTATACCGACTACTATTCCCGTAAGTATAATAAGCGTAAATTGACGTCTTGCTTTATCGGGCTTGTCCTCGCCGAGGTTTTTTGCTATTATTGCGCTTCCTCCCGTTCCGAGCATTATGGAAACGCCTATAAGAAAACTGATTACCGGAAAAACGATATTTACCGCCGAAAGAGCGTTTGTACCGATAATATTTGAAATAAATACGCCGTCGACCATTTGGTATACGGACATAAACACCATCATTATTATTGTAGGCATTGTAAATGATATTACGTTTTTAAAGGTAATTTTATTGATTAAAGCCATTTTCAAGTTCTCCTGTATATAATTCCGTAAATTTATTTAATATCTCACAGAAATCACGAATTTGATCATCTGTGTACATGTTGTTCAGTTTACTTACTGTTTTTTCAAATGCTATGTCAGAAGTCTCGTATAGTTTTGCCGCTTTCGGAGTCAGCTTGAGATAGTGAACTCTTTTGTCTGTTTCGCTTTTAACGCTCTCTATGAGACCTTGACGTATCATTTCGGCAGATTTAGAAGTTACGGCGGACTTTGATACGTTTAGTATTTCCGCAAGTTTGGACGGAGTACAGTCGGGGGTGTATGCGATAAGGTCCAAATATAAAATACTGTTATAGGTTATATCGGAACATATAACTTTACTGCCGAGCCGTTTGTGTTCGTTTACGGTCATAATATAATAATACTTATCAAGAGCTTCTTTAAGCATAGACAATCACCTCAAATAAAAAAAGTTAAGCCAAATTAATTAATTTGGCTTAACTAAATATATCATATCATTATTTTTATGTCAATCTCTTATTGTTCCTCGTTTAGAATAAAATCTATAGTTCTCATGGCAATATCGGCTTTTTCCACAATCACGCTTACTTTATCCCCCAAACTGTACTTTTTACCTGTATGCTGACCGACTACGCACATATTAGACTCGTCATATATATAGTAGTCATCCGCAAGGGAATTGAGCGCAACAAGACCTTCTACGGTATTTGACAGTTCGACAAATATTCCCCAACCTGTTACGCCTGAAATAATGCCGTCGTATGTCTCGCCGATATGTTTTGACATATACTGAACCTGTTTCAATCTGTCGGTTTCTCTTTCCGCTTCTTCCGCCAGACGTTCACGCTTGGAGCTTTGCTCGGATACTTCCGTAAGGATTTTGTTGTAGTGTTTTATGCGCTTGTCGTTTAATTTGCCGTCAAGATTTTCCTTTATTATTCTGTGTATCTGAAGGTCCGGATAGCGGCGTATGGGCGAAGTAAAATGGCAGTAATATTTAGATGCAAGTCCGAAATGTCCCAGATTTTCCGGCATATATTTTGCCTGTTTCATACTTCGGAGTACTGTCCTGCTTATTATATGTTCTTCGGGTTTTCCGCTTACGGCGTCAAGAAGTTTTGCAATATCCTTGGGATGTACTTCACCGTCGTTTTTGCCTTTAAACCTATATCCGAAATTATAAATGAATCTTGAAAGAGTTTTTATTTTTTCTTCATCAGGAGCTTCGTGATTTCTGTAGACAAAAGGAAGTTCCAACCAGTAATAATCTTCGGCAACGGTTTCGTTGCATATAAGCATAAATTCTTCGATTATGCTTGTGGCAATGTTGCGTTCGTGCGGCTTTATATCAATAGGTTCGCCTATTTCGTTAAGAACTATCTCACATTCGGGAAGGTCGAAATTAACGGAGCCTCTTCTTTTTCTTTTAATAAGAAGCAGATTTCTAAGACCGAGCATATCCTCAAACATATTGATAAAAGGAGCGTATTCTTTCCGATATGGTGAATTTTCGTCTTTAAGAATATCGTTGACGATTTTATATGTCATACGCATATCAGACCTTATTACGCTTTTGGATATTTTATGGCTTACAACGTCGCCTTTTTGATTTATTTCCATGACGCAGCTGAGGGCAAGTCTGTCAACATTGGGATTCAAAGAGCAAATGCCGTTTGACAGCTTATGCGGAAGCATAGGTATTACCCTGTCCACAAGATAAATACTCGTTGCTCTTCTGAGAGCTTCCTTATCAAGGGGTGAATTTTCCGTTACATATTCTGTTACATCGGCAATATGAACGCCCAGTTCATAATTTCCGTTATCCAGAACCTTTACCGACACAGCGTCATCAAAATCTTTGGAATCGTCTCCGTCTATTGTAACCGTAAGTATATCTCGGTAGTCGTCCCTGCCGATGGTTGAATTTTCATCAATGACATCGGGGTCTATGGACTCTATTTGCTTTTTTACATCGTCGGGAAAATCTCCCGGTAATTCAAACTGCTTTATTATTGACATGATATCTACGCCGGGATCGTTAATATGTCCTATTATTTCCGTAACTACTCCTTCGGCGCTTGATTTATCTGTAGCTCTTTTTGTTATTTTTACGACTACTTTGTGTCCGCTTACCGATCCCTTTGTTTTGCCTGCGGGTATATAGATGTCTCTTCCTATTTTTTTATCGTCTGGAATTACAAAGCCGTAATTTTTTACTGCATCAAATGTTCCGACAATGCCGGAATTACCGTTTTCCGTTATTTTTATAATTTCGCCTTCAGCCCTGAACCCATCGTGGGGACGCTCGTTTATTTTCACAAGAACTTTATCCTTGTTCATTGCGCCGTTTACGCTGTCAGACGGTATAAATATATCGTTTTCCATTCCGTCTATACGAACAAAACCAAAGCCTTTTGCGTTTCCCGTAAATATTCCGGGATAAATATTAAGCTTTTCGGCAGGCATTATTTTGCCTTTTTTGGTTTCGACTGCCGAACCTTCGGAAATAAGCGAATCTATAACAGAATTGAACATATCAATATCAGCTACGGGAACATCCAACATTACAGCCAGTTCATGTCTTTTGAGAGGCAAATAATTTTCGCTGTTTATATATTCTTTTATACGTTCTTTTCGTTTAAGTAACATTTCATCAAATTCCATAAAAACACCTCCTGTTTATGGTTTACCTAAAATATGATTTTTAAACAAAATAAAAGCCGGCGTTAATGCCGGCATAATAATTATTATATAAAGCAAAGAACAAGAGCTATAATCATAAAAAGAGCTCCGAGAATTTTTGTTATTCTCGCAAGAGTACCTTCCATAGAACTGCCTTTGTTTTTACTCCAGTATGAATCGCCTGAGTTTGAAGCGTTTACAGCGCCGAGACCTGCCGCACGGTTTGACTGAAGAAGTACAACGATACATAATATTACGCCTATTATCGCTAAAATAACAGATAAAACTGTAGATAACATTTATATATACCTCCTAATATTCTGCATAAAATCACTTATATCATTCTAACATATAAAAAATGATACGGCAACAAAAATTTTTACTGTTTATAATAACTTAAGAAGCTGCTGAACGTATGTTGAGCTTCCTATTATCATAAGGTGATCGGATTCTTGGATTACATAGTCGGCAGGAGGGAGCATTGTTACATCTCCGTCGACATGCTTTACACCGAGAATGCTTATATGATATTTCGGACGAATGTTGGAATCGATTATGGACTTTCCTACCCAGTTTTTAAGAGGTGGAATCTCATATACGGAATAGTCCCTGGAAAGCTCGATATAATCGAATACATTGTTTGCTGTGAATTTTTTAGCGGCTTTTTCAGCTATATCCCTGTCGGGATACACTACCTCGTCAGCGCCGTTTCTGAGAAGGAATTTTGCCTGGATATCACGCGTAGCCTTGCTAACTACATATTTTGCGCCGAGCTCTTTAAGCTGGCTTGTAATTTCAAGACTGCTCTGGAAGTTTGAACCGATACATACAAAGCATATATCATAGTTTCCCACACCGAGATTTTTTAAAACTTCAGGGTTTGTACAGTCTCCTATAAGAACGCTGGTAGCTATCGGAGCAAGATCTTCAACAGCTTTTTCGTCGCTGTCTATTATCATAACTTCGTTGCCTAGCTCTGCCATGTTTTTACATAAATGATGACCGAAACGGCCTAAACCTATTATCAATACAGACTTCATAATTAATTTCCCGCCTTTTTATTATTAACCTACAGTTATTTTTTCTTCCGGCAACGATATGTGCGCCGTAACTTTTCTTTCGGTAAATGCAAGAGCAAACGTCATACTGCCTACACGTCCGCAATACATCAGTAAGGTAATTATAAGCCTTGAGGCATTTGTAAGCTCTCTTGTTATACCTGTAGACATACCGACAGTTCCTATAGCCGAATACACTTCAAAAAGCACATCGCTTATGGGCGCTCCGTTTTGCAGATGACATATAGCCAACGTACCGACAAGACCGAGCATAAGATTGATGCATATAATTACACCTGCTTTTTTAACGGTATTGTCGCTGACGCGGCGCTTGAATATATTGCAGTCGCTGCCGCCGCGCAGGTTGCTCCATACATAGAAAATTATTACCGATACGGTAGTTGTTTTTATACCGCCGGCTGTAGAACCCGGACTTCCTCCTATGAACATAAGAATAACAGTAAGAAGCTTACTGCTGGAAGTAAGACCTGCGGTATCTATTGTGTTAAAACCGGCTGTTCTTGCAGTTACAGAGCTGAAAAGGGATGAGAATATCTTTTCGGAAACGCTCATACCTGCCATAAGATTATCTTTTTCAAAAACATAAAACAAAGCTGCGCCGACCACTATAAGGAAGAATGTCGTAGCCAAAACTATTTTGGTATGCAGCATATATTTTTTGAAATTAAGCTTGTGTTTTGATATATCATCCCAGACAATAAATCCGATACCGCCTATTACTATAAGAGCCATTATGGTTATATTGATTATCGGATTACCGAATTCGGTCGTAAACGACGTATATTCACCCCTGTAACCCATCAGGTCAAAACCGGCGTTACAAAAAGCGGATATGGAGTGAAAGACACTGTAGTATACTCCTCGGGTAAAACCAAGCTCGGGTATAAAGAAAAAAGACATTATAACGGCGCCGATAAGTTCTATCGCAAAAGTGCCTATTATAATCTTTTTTACAAGTTTTACTACTCCGCCGATGTGGATTGAGTTTACGCTTTCTCTTATTAGGGTTCTCTGCTTAAGATTAATATTTCTGTTAAGAAGAAGCGAGAATAATACGCCGAGAGTTATAAATCCTAGACCGCCTATTTGGATAAGCGTTATTATAACTATCTGTCCGAATGTGGACCAATGCGTATACGTATCGACGACTACAAGTCCCGTAACACACGATGCGCTGGCCGATGTAAAAAGAGCGGGGATAAAGCCTATGCTTTGACCGTTTTTGGACGATATCGGAAGCATAAGAAGTAAAGTACCCATAAGAATTACAATAAAAAAGCCCAACGCTATTGTTTGTGCCTGAGTAAGATTTTTTAATTTTTGTCTCATTGGAAATATCTCCGTATTTATCTGTTATGTTTTGCTACGTCATATATTATATATCAAAAATAATAAAAAGCAAGAAACATTTAACTATGTTGGAAAGGTTAAAAAAATAAATTGTAATTGTCGAAATTTGGAATTATTTTCATTAGCGCAAATGTATATTTTATGGTAGACTTATCCTTACGAAAGATATATATAATATTCGGAAAGTTACAGAAAACTTACAATAATATTAAGATACTGAGGTTTAGTTGTTTTTGTAAGATATAAATTATATAATAAAATCAGTTATTTTATTTTCTGAAATCAAAAACATTTGTTGGGAGGAAAAAATATGAAAAAGAAAATAATAGCATTGGCTACGGCGGCAATGTGCATGACCGGAAGTATCAATACGGTATTTGCTTCGACATTCGCAGATATAAATGACGTTCCATGGCCGGAGGCTGCAAAATACATTGACGAGGCGGCGTCGTTGGGACTTATGGCAGGATATACGGAAAACGGCAAAAAATTATGTAAAGCCAGAAACAATGTTACATATAATGAAGCTATGCAGCTTGTATATCAGATAATGTGCTCATATAACAGCGCTAATAAGGCTTCTGCTTCCGTTATTTCAAAATGGACAAGCACAATGAAAAATGCCAACATACCTTCATGGGCATACGAATGTGTGGCTTACGGACTTGAAAACTCCATACTTTCATCTAATGACCTTAAAATATTTATGTCGTCATCTACAGAGCAGAGAAATGCAACGCGTGAAGATGTCGGAGTAATATTCGGAAAGGCTCTTTCAAAGGTATATACTGTAAACCAGTCGGCAGCGCTTAAATATAATGATAAAAATGCCATAACAGCTTCATCTGTTCCTTATCTGGAACTTCTTAACAGACTTAACCTTATGGTAGGAGACGCAAATAACAATTTTAACCCTAAGGCTAATATAAACAGAGCGGAAATGGCGGTTCTTTCAACAAAAACATATAAAGAACTTAAAGGAACGGGAAGCGGCGGAAATACAGGAGGTCCTGTTGTAAATGAACAGATTGTCGGAGAAGTGACAAAAATTTCCGACGACAGCATTACGGTAAAAACTACGGCCGGAGAAAAGACTGCCAAGATAGATTCAAAAGTATACGTAATGTATGAGGGTGATAAAGGAGAGGTTGCCGATATTAACGAGGGCGACAGCGTTATAGTTGTTGTAAATAACGGAACTGCTACATTTATAACGGCATATTCGTCGGGAACATCGTCGAATATTAAAGAGGGTACTATTACAAGTATCTCAAAAACGAGAATTACAATTGAAAACGGAAGCAAAAAAGCTACATATAAATTTGATGACGACTATAATGACGTTACGCTCAAGCTTGACGGAAAGACATCAAAGGATATAGACGATCTTATCGAGCTTGTTAAAGACGGTGAAAATATTGAGGCGGAGATAACTGCCGATAAAAACGGATATGTAACAAAAATTACAGCGGAAACCGTTGAGAAAAAAGCTCTTGAGGGAACTGTAACAGGTCTTACATCATCAAAAATTACAATAAAAGTTGACGGAAAGACATATTCGTACTATCTTCTTGACGATACTGACGACATAGAGGTTAAGCTTGACGGAAAAACGGTTGATTTTGACGACCTTAAAGATGAATATGATGACGATGAAACCCTTGAAGTTGAACTTAAGCTTAATTCTAAGAAAGAAGTAACAGAAATAAAAGCAGAAAAAGGTTCTTCATCTACATCGGCAAGCGGCAAGCTTACTAAGCTTTCGACAAAATCTATCACAATCAAACCTTCAAGCGGCTCGTCAAAGACATATGATATTAAATCAGGCGTTACGGTTACAATTGATGGGTCATCATCAAGCATTTCAAAGCTGCAAGACAGATTTGACGATGATAAGGAGTATACGGTTAAACTTACTCTTTCAGGAGGAAAAGTAACAAAAATAGCGGCTTCTCTTGAAGACGAGGATGAAGAAAGCTCAACAAGCGGAAGAGTTGAAAGCATTGACGAAGACAGAATAAAGATAAAAGACTCAAACGGAAAATACCATACATATACATATTCGTCAAAAGGCTGTGATTTCTATGTTGACGGAAAAATAAAGGGCATGAGCTCGGTAATTTCTTCATACGGCAGCGGAAATAAAAACGTTAAGGCTTATATAACTTTAAACGGAGCTGATAGAGCCGAAAAGGTAAAAATCGAGACAAATGACAGTTCTTCCGATACAGAGGAAGATGAAGGAACATTAGTTTCGATTTCAAGCAAGGAAATAAAAATCAAACTTTCAGACGGAGATAAGGTTACACATAAACTTGCAAAAAGCTGTAAGGTTACAATAGACGGAAAATCATCATCGGTATCAAAGCTTGAGGACAAGGTTGACGATGACGAAGAATTTGAAGTAGAACTTACATTTGATGATGACGATAAAGTATCTAAAATAAAGGCGTCATCTGCAAAAGAGAGTGTAAGCGGAAATCTTCTCTCAATTGACGAAGATAAAGTAAAAATCGGCGAAAAACTTTCGAGCGGCTCATATACAGGAAACATTTATTATCTTGCCGGAAGCGTTACGGTAATCGTTGACGGAGATGAAATGGATCTTGACGAATTTATCGGAAAAGCTCCCGGAAGAGACTACACCGTTCAGCTTTCAAGAAATTCGGACGGTAAAGTAACAAAAATCGTAGCTAAGGAAAAATAATTTAGAAAAAATAGCCCTTCTTAAAGAAGGGCTATTTTTTATGCTATAAATATATTTTAAGGTATTTAAAAGTATATAAAAATATATAAAAATATTATTTATGACAAGCTGAGATATTTTGATTATAATATAGAGTAAAGCGAGGAGCTGGATATGGTAAAATAAATTAGTATAATCTTTTATGTTAGGAAGTGAAGAAATGGATATTTCATTATATATACACATTCCGTTTTGTGTAAAAAAATGCCTTTACTGCGATTTTCCGTCTTACGGCGGAATGGATGAATATTTTGAGGTCTATGTAAATAAGTTGTGCGGAGAGATTTCCGATGCCGCAGGTGAAATGAAAGGAATGAATGTACGCAGCATTTTTATAGGCGGAGGTACTCCTTCAATATTGGCGCCAAAACTTATGGGAAAGATAATGGATGCTGTTATAAACAGATATGATGTAGACAGCAAAGCCGAAATCACAATGGAGGCAAATCCGGGAACGCTTGATTTAGACAAGCTTACGGAACTGAAAAGCATGTATTTTAATCGATTGAGTATCGGCTTGCAGGCGTGGCAGAACAGGCTTCTTAAATCAATAGGAAGAATACATACTGCTGAAGAGTTTGAAAGAAATTTTTATGATGCGAGGGCGGTTGGATTTGATAATATAAATTTGGATTTAATGTTTTCTTTGCCGGGTCAAAGTTTGTCGGACTGGAGAGAAACTTTACAAAAGGCAGTCGGATTGAACCCGGAACATATTTCGGCATACAGCCTGATAATAGAGGAAGGAACTCCTTTTTACGATATG
>URLB01000047.1 GCA_900548595.1 uncultured Eubacteriales bacterium | reverse complement strand
CGACCCCCTGCTTGCAAGGCAGGTGCTCTCCCAACTGAGCTAAACCCCCGTAGGCAACTTTATTTAATTTTTATTTCTTATTCAGTCGCCTAGATATATTACCATAGTTATTTATGATTTGTCAACAACTTTTTTACAATTTATTATGTTTTTTTAATTAACTCATTTTTTACGCTATTATGTTAAGTACAACATACAACAAAATGTTGTTTTTGTAAAGCCATCCTGCCGCAAAGGAACTTTCCAAAACGGATATAAACTCCGCAGCCCAAGGTTTATAGCAGAAGAATGTAATTATAATTCCCGCTATCCATATAACGCATACGCCTTTAAGTAACCCTATTATAAACCCTCCGCTTTTGCTGAAAAACCCGATTACAGGTAGATCATTAGCCGTATCTAAAATTTTCAGCACTGCCTTTCCTATAATGAGTCCTAAAAAATATAAGATTACCACAACCACTATGCTTATAAGTATATTCGTCAAAAATCCGGCTATATATTGCTGAAGAGTCTCGGCATTAAAAATATTATATACCACGGAATTATTATTGCTTACAATAGCGTTTTTTATAAAATCAGGAATAGGCATACCCGATATTATTTCATTCTGGGCGCTCGCCGCCATGTCTGGCAGTATATTTTCCAAATTCAGTCCATTTTCGATTTTTCCCATTACAAAAGAAAATACAGCCGTATCTCTGACATATTTTATTACACTTCCGCTTAATTTCCAAGACATTAGTATCGCTAAAAGTGTAGGCATAAATTTAAGCAACGCTCCCGCAATCCCTTTTCTTGCATTAATAACCGCAAATATTGCCAATGTCAATAAAACTATTACATCAAGATATGTAAATTTAACAGCCATTTCGGCTCCCATCAACGCCACCTTCGATCAAAAACTCAGTTCTGAGTTTCATTTTTGTTATTCTCAGTCTGCTCCTGAGATTTTTCATTGTTTTCTTTCTCCGTCTCTTCTTTCTTTTCATCAGAGATATTTTTATCCGATGTACTATTCTCGTTTTCCGTTTCATTTTCTTCCCCGGAAATATTTTCTGTTTTATTTTCAGTCTCTTGTCCGTCATCTGTAATTATATTTGTCGCCACATAGGGGTCATAAGAGTCGGGATCAAAATTATTCATATTTGCCATAGCCGACCATGTCCTTGTTGTATATATACATTTGTTTATGCTTGAAGTCGGATAAATACCTGTAATATTTCCGGTTGTCGTAACAGACCACATAAGCTGTCCGCCACTGCTGAATCCATAGTATGCAGTTCCGCTTCCCGCAACAATACCTCCGTCGGAACAAATGAAATAGTCCGTTTCAACCTCTGCCGAATCGCCTGTTGAAAGTTTTCCTCCGCTTGAAACGAATACTATAGTTCCCGGAAGTTCTCCCTCTTTATCGGAAAGTTCTTCACCGTAAATCATAGCTATTTTGTTTCCGCACAATCCGACGCCCATTATCTCATTAGTTACTTCTACTGAACTTTCTTTAACTCCGGCAGCCGATATGCTTGTAATATTTCTGTCTCCTATGGCAATCAAATTGTTTCCGCCCATAAAATACATTTTGAAAATTATCTCGTCATTTTTTTCGACAGCGCCGTACATACTGTCTGTATAGTCTGCTCCTGTGTCGGAATTTATATAAAACATTCCTATTTTAGATTTGATTTCCACACCTGTAGTATCAATATAGCTTATGGCTATTATTTCACCGTCCGGCGAAACATCACAGCAAAGCGGATATATTCCCGATTCTGACTCTACTCGCTGAAACAGCATATTACCTGACGGACTGTAGACCGTTACAGTATACGACGTACCGTTTGTTATGACGCCTATGCTTCCGTTTTCGGCAACCGATACGCTTAATATTGTATCCTGCGTCTGTACATCGTAAACAAAACCTTCTTCATTATACATTTTAACGGTTCGTCCTCCCGTTTCGAAGATTGCCGTATAATCGTTCCTTTCAACAGCTATAGGCGATGTCATTGTATATGAGTCATTCCATATAGCCGTGCCTGCCTCATTATAATATATAACACCGTCCTTAGTGTACTGCAACGAGTCGGTTCCGTATGTACGATATGCCACTTTGCTGTCGGCGCTGTATGTTACGGTAAATCCGTTTCCAAAGCCAAACTTCGATATAATCAAAACAGCAATCACAGCAACCGCAATTATGACAGACGCTATAATAATGCTTTTTGTCTTTACATGTCTTTTAATGTTATTTTTTACAGAAAACATAGAAACTCTCCCAAAAATTCTTTAGTAATGATTATATACCCATTTCATCTAAAGTACATCATAAAAAATCTTAATTTTTCTTAAAGAAGCAGACTGCCGTATTCAACATTTGCAAAACCCCTGCCAAACCGAACAACGGATAGATTTTAGAAACGAAATCCGAAAAACTTATGACCGAAAACATTGCCGCCGAGGCAATGAGCAAAGTCACTGCCCTTCGCCTGTTTATATGTATTTTTTCTATGGCAAAAGCTACCGCCGCTATTCCGTTGCATACCGCCGTTGTAAAAACCGCCGCTATGAATACCAGCGTGTACACAGCATTGTATATCCCGCCCAAAGATGAGGCAACAGCCGAAAACGGAAGCTGTGAATTTATCACATTATCGGAAGCCGAAAGTATTGCATTTCCTATAACAATCCCCATAAAGCCCATTGCCGCCCCGCAAATAACACCCGTTATCAATGAGTCCGATTTTCCGCCTGCGTCTTCTGACTGCACTATTACCGAAGCCGTGCTTATTGTGTTATAGGATACATATATTATCGACGATAATACTATTGAGCCTCCGCAGTCGGCTAAAATTCTCGGATTACCGACAGGCTTTCCCCCGATAGCGGCTATGCCTATAATAAGCGCAGGTACTAAAACTACGCTCAGTATTTCCAAAGCTCCCATGCCGTTGCTCATTACAAATGCGCATATAATAAGCGATACCGCTACTCCAACCCGATAATTTACGCCGAACATCTCTTCAGCAGCAGATCCCGCGGCAGCTGTCATGGCAAAAAACATCGTAAAAAAGAAAAGTCCCGATATCCATTCTGTAAAAACCGCCGTCTTTCCGCCGATTACAACCGACAAATATTCCGTATAACTTTTTATCTTTTTCCTGTTTATAATATCCGTTACGGCGAAAGAAATGAGAAAAAACATAAGACTGCTCAATAATATGCCTATTTTCCACTTTTCTCCGTATATTAAAAAATAATCCGTTATTTCTCGACCGGATGCAAAACCGGCTCCAACAACCATACCTATAAAAACGCATGCTTTTTTAATTGTTTTCAAAATAAAACCCCCACATTCCGTCAGAAAAATATATGGGGGTAATATATTAATTATTCAGCATTTCTTTATAAAGTTCCATGTACTTCTCCGCCGAATCATTCCACGAAAGTTTAGTGTTCATGCAGTTTTTCACAAGAGTATTCCATTTATCCGTATCGGCATATATCTTAAGCGCTTCTCCTACTGCCCACAGTATGCCTTCGGCATCATAAGTTTCAAATAAAAATCCGTTTCCCGTGCCGTTTTCTCCGTTAAACTGTTCAACGGAATCAGACAGCCCTCCCGTCTTTCTCACAACGGGAACAGTGCCGTATCTTAGGCTGAACATCTGTCCAAGACCGCATGGTTCAAACCTTGAAGGCATAAGGAACATATCTCCTGAAGCATATATTTTTTGCGCCAGCGTATCGTCAAACATTATGCAGGAGCAAAATCTTCCCTTCCAACGGTTTTCATAATATCTGAACATGTCTTCGTATCTTTTTTCGCCCGTTCCCAAAATTACGAATTGAATATCATTCTGCATTAACCTTTCCATGGCGTTTGCCAGTATATCCAATCCCTTCTGATCCGCAAGCCTTGATATCATGCAAATCATAGGCACGCCTCTCTGCTCAAGTCCCAGACGTTCCTGAAGAAGTCTTTTGTTTTCTTTCTTGGCTTCGGCATTATCTGCGGAATAATTAACGTCTATCCGTTTATCGGTTTCGGGATTATTCGCCTCGTAATCGATACCGTTTATTATTCCTCTTAACCTGTCTTTTCCCGCGCGTATTATACCGTCAAATCCATATCCGTATTCTTCTGTCTGTATTTCATCGGCATACGTCTCGCTTACGGTGCTTATTATATCGGCGTATACAAGTCCGGCTTTCATATAGCTCATTCTTCCGTAAAACTCAACTGTGCCGTTGTCATACAGATACCACGGCAAATCCAACATTTCCATAGATGAAGGGTCGAAATTGCCCTGGTACTGAAGATTGTGTATTGTATAGATTGTTTTAATATCTTTTAAATATGTTATTTTTTTATAAGTCTCTCTCAAAAGCATCGGTACGGGACCGGTCTGCCAGTCGTTGCAGTGTATAATGTCCGGGACAAAGTCCGCAAACGGAAGCATATCTAAAACTGCCTTTGAAAAAAATGCGAATCTTTCGTTATCGTCATCGTATCCGTACAATTCGTCTCTTCCGAAATAGAAATCGTTTTCTATAAAATATGTCGGCACTTCCCCGTTTTTAAACAAAACTCCTGCTTTTTGAGTTCTCCAACCGAGTTTTACATCAAAACCGCCAAGGTACTCCACGTCTATATAATTCTCATTTTTTATCTTTCTGAATTTAGGAATAACAACTCTTACATCCGCCCCAAGTTTTCTAAGCGCTTTAGGAAGCGACCCAACCACATCTCCTAATCCGCCGCTTTTGACAAACGGCGCAGCTTCAGATGAAACTATTAAAATCTTTAGCTTTTCTGCCTGTTTCATATTCGCGGCCTCCCTACAAATTAATATTTATGTATATTCCCACTATTTATATAATACACTCAAATAATTATCGTGGCAACATTTTTATATGACAGACTTCGCGTTTTATTTGTAATTATGCGCTTTTCACGGCATTTCAATACCTTCATTCTTGTGAAGGTCATTTTTAATTTGACGTAATGTATACACTGTTTGCCATATGTGGTATACTTCTGAAGAGGTGATTAACATGGCAGAAAATAAACTTCCTTTAAGAAGTGAAGCAGATAAAAACTATACATGGCATACGGAGGATTTGTTCGCCTCCGACGATATATGGACGGAAAAATACAAAGAATTGGAAGAAAAAGCTTCTTCTATCGAAAATTATAAAAACACAATGACGTCTGACGGAAAAAGTCTTTATGACGCTCTTAAGTTTTATAATAACCTTTCGGAAGAGCTCGACAGAATATATGTATACGCATATATGAAATTCCACGAGGACAGTACAAATCCAAAATATCAGGAATTATCGGGGAAAGCAGACGCACTAGCCGTAAAGGTAATGTCGCTCTGCTCGTTTATCGGTCCGAAAATCGCAGAACTTTCGGAAAGCACTATCAAAAATTTCTGCGAACAGTATGAACCGCTTAAAATTTACAACCATTTTCTCGACGGTATAATCCGTCAAAAAAAGCATACTTTATCCGAGTCCGAAGAAAGGATACTGGCAAAAACAGACGAAATATCCTCTTCTGCGCAGACAATATTTACAATGCTTAACGAAGCAGATATGGTATTCCCGGACGTAACCGACCGTAACGGCAGCAAGCATACCCTCAGCCACGGTAAGTATATCTCGTACCTGGAAAGCGAGGACAGAGTTCTCCGTAAATCAGCTTTCGACACTCTCTATGAAACATATCTTAAACAAAAAAACACCATTGCCGCAGCATACAACGCTTCGGTTAAGAATGATATTTTTTATTCAACGGTTCGTAATTATGCTTCGCCCCTTGAGATGGCTTTGGAGGACGACAATATACCGACATCCGTTTATGATAATCTTATAGATGCTGTGCATGACGCTCTGCCTCTCATGTACCGTTACGTCGCATTGAGAAAAAAACTTCTCGGCGTAGACGAACTGCATATGTACGACCTTTATGCGCCTCTTGTAAAAGACGTAAACTGGTCAGTACCGTACGATGAGGCAAAAGTAACCGTAAAAAAAGCTTTATCCGTAATGGGCAAGGAGTACACCGACGCATTGCAGAAAGGCTTCGACGGCGGTTGGATAGACGTATACGAAAACAAAGGAAAACGCAGCGGAGCATATTCATGGGGAGCTTTCGGAGGTCATCCGTACGTTCTCCTCAATCATAACGATACCGTAAACAGCATGTTTACAGTAGCGCACGAAATGGGACATGCGCTCCACAGCTATTTTACATGGGAAAAACAGCCGTTTGTATATTCGGGGCATAAAATATTTGTAGCCGAGGTAGCCTCTACCTGTAACGAGGCTCTTCTCATGGAGTACCTTCTTAATACCGAAACCGATAAAACAAGACAGCTTTATCTAATTAACTATTTCATGGAACAGTTCAGAGGAACCCTTTTCCGTCAGACAATGTTTGCCGAATTTGAGAAAAAGGCTCACGAGATGTCTGCTTCGGGCACACCGCTCACATGCGATAACCTGTCGGCTGTTTACCATGACCTTAACCGATTATATTTCGGAAACGATATAACTATCGACAAATATATAGATATTGAATGGGCGAGAATTCCTCATTTTTATAATGCCTATTATGTATATCAGTATGCAACGGGATACAGCGCTGCAATAGCATTGTCCAAAGGTATTCTGAACGAAGGGCAGCCGGCTGTTGACAAATATATGGATTTTCTCAGAAAAGGCTGCTCGGAATATTCTATCGACCTGCTTAAAGGCGCAGGCGTAGACATGACCTCAAAGAAGCCGATTGAAGCGGCTATGGAAGTATTCAAAGGCTTGCTCGATAAAATGGAAAATCTTACAAAATAATTCATATCCTTTCGGTATTTCCGAAAGGATTTTTTATAATGCTGTAACGAAATATCCTTTCATCCGTTTCATAGGTACAGGAGGTGAAAAACAGTTGACCGATATAGAAAAAATATACGCCGACTATGCGGTTCCGTTAAAAAAATATGTATTAAGCCTGTGCGGAAATCCAACAATTGCCGATGATATAACGGCAGAGACTTTTTTCAAAGCCATAAAGAACATAGACAGCTTCAAAGGCGGAAAAATATTCACATGGCTTTGTGCCATAGCCAAAAATACATATTTTGATTACATAGGCAAAAAAGATTTTAAGAATATTTCTCTGGACAGCGAAATTCTCGTTTCGGATAATTTGCCGTCGCCCGAAGACAAAATAATAAAAAAAGATGAAAATTTACTACTGTACAGACAGCTGATGAAACTGGACGAAGCCGCAAAAGACATTGTATATTTAAGAATTTTTGCCGGACTGTCGTTTAAAGAAATAGGAAACGTACTCGGTAAAAGCGAAAACTGGGCAAGAGTAACTTTTTACCGTTGTAAAAGCAAATTGAAAGGATTGATGGAAAATGAAATATAATCTACCTTGTGAAATTTTAAGGGATCTTCTCCCAAGTTGTATTGATAATCTGTCTAACGAAGTTACGGCAGAAGCCGTAAAAGAACATCTTGATCACTGCAAGGAATGCCGAAATATTTATGAGACAATGAAAAGCGACTGCCGCAATTCCTCAAGCGAAAAACAATTAGCGTCAAAAAGCGGAGACGATAAAGAACTTTTCAAAAAGATAAACAAAAAGCTTAACAAAAGAACTAAAACCGCGGTAATCGCAGGTATAGCTGCAGTAATCGTTGTTTTGGGAGGGGCACAGCTGCTATTTAACACGCCTTTAAAAAATATCCCCGTTGAAAAAGTTTCCGCAACGGCTTCTGTCTATCCTACAGAAGAAATATCAAGCAAATCGGAAGCTGACGAAGAATTTTCGGTAAATATATCAAAAGACCCTCTGAATAACAATTCTCAGCCTGAGTTCGTTATCGAAATTCCGGGAACAGGTTATGACGGTATAGGCGTTTCTCAAAGTTTGCTTGACAGCTGTGAATATGTATCCCTCATTTCCTTTAATTCTCCGTATGTGCTTGACTATATCGACAGCGAATACAAAACGGAAAACGGCGAAACCACACTGTATATTTACGCTTTTAAAACAACTATACTTAACAATAAAACTTCTTCCATGAATACATCGTCTTCTACGCTTCAATTTGAAAAGGTGGATAAAATCGTTTATGTCGACAAAAACGGAAGCAATACAATAATGTGGGAAAGCAAATAATTTTTAGGGCAAAAAAATTTTAGGGCGAGGAATATCCCCGCCCTTAACATTTTCTTATTTATCGGTGTTATTGGCATTAAGCTGTATGTATTAACTTAGTTTAATTACGGAAGTACTATTTCTGCTCCGCAATAAATAATATTGGGGTTTGGGATGTTATTAAGTGATATTATTTCCTCAAGTTTACTGTCGTCTCCGTAAAACAGTCTGCATATCCCTACAAGCGTATCTCCCTCCTTTACAGTGTATGTTTTTTTATCCTCTCCTTCCTCCTTATTTTTAACGGGATTTTCCGCCGCCATTACGGTTATAACAGGGCTGTAGTTGGATACGTCCTGTGCAAGCGCTTCTGTTTCCTGCTGCTGTTTAGCAACGGTCTGTTTTACGTTAACCACATCGCTTTCAAGCCTGTTAAGTCTTGACACACTGTTTGCCAAGCCTAAACTCATAAATACGCATATCATACACAGTACCGCGCTGATACATGTAAACGCCGCATATTTATGCTTGACCTTCTTTATTTTTTCTACCTGTTTGTTCATAAGGACTGCCCTTATTTTTCCCGCGGCGTCCAAATGCTCGTTCTTACATTCTTCCTCTTCGTTATCCTCTCCTCTGTCCTTTGGATGCACAAGGCTGTTTGCCAGCATATACTCCTGCATCTGTACATTTTTGTCATAATATACAAAATATCCTTTTACCGGTCTCAGTGCCGATCCGTTCTCGTTCAGCACATAAAACCTGTCCAGCCTGTCTGTCGGATCAACGACAAAAAACACTTTGCTGTCCCCGTTAAAAACTTTTTTATGATAAGCCTCGTCCCTTGAGGCTACAAACGCCCCAAAGGACGGTCGGGAATGCATCCATCCGACAATTGCCAAATCGCCGAAATATTTTTCTATCTCCTCGCCGATATACTTCCAGCTTTGGCTTGTTATCGTCTCCATTCCCTTAAGTTTTTCGGTAAACTTAGCCTGTACGACTCCGCTTATAAATATGGTTTTCTGTCCGTCTATAACCTCCGTTCTGCCCATCAGCACCGCCAGTTTTTCTCCCGTGGCGCTGCTTCTTGCATATTGATAAAGGTATGTATGTACATAATCCTCCATATATATTCTCAATCCGTCGTCGGCAGACCCCATTTGTCTGACGTTGGTCGGAAAGGCTGTAGCGTTGGTTTCAATATCAGTCTGCATATTTTTTCCTCCCTTTGCATACACTGTTACGTTGGTTAAAATATACCACCCTTCCGCCGAAAAATTTGTCATATACAGTCGCAATAATATTTTTATAAATCGCAAATACCGCCGTTTTCTCTTATTTTTCTCACTTTGCCTATGCCGTTATTTTTTTATTTTGAACAGCATAAAACGGCGCGCCTCGAAAAAACCGAGACTCGCCGTCTTTTATCTGATTTTTATATAATATATTTTTCGCTTTTTTCCGGTTTTGCATCAAGTTCGGCTTTTTTGGCCTCATATCCGGGTCTGCCGAACATAGCGTATGTGGCGTTTTTGCCTTCTTCAACACCGGGCTGGTCAAATGCATTTATCCCCAGCAGTTCTCCTGCGAATCCGGTTGCAACCTCAAACATATAAAGAAGCTGTCCAAGTGTAAATTCGTTTACTTCAGGAAGCGTTATCGTCATGTTTGCCTTTCCGGCCTTTTGAAGCGCATATTCAGTCGCTACCTGTTCCGTGGCAATAAGCCTGTTCTGCGTTACTCCTCCGAGGAAGCCGAGACTCGGTATATCACCGTAAATCTTAGGTATAGTCATTTCTTTTCTGAACTTATCCACGCCTATAAGTACAACCATCTTATCAAAAGGTCCCTCAGTGTAAAGCTGAACCTGTGAATGCTGATCCGTAACGCCGAGCGCCTTTACGGGAGTTTGTCCTGCGTTTATCACATTTTCTCCGTTATCGTACTTTTTGCCGAGAGACTCTGCCCAAAGCTGTGCAAACCAATCCGAAACATATTTAAGACTGTCCGCATACGGCATCATTACGGAAATATTTTTGCCTTGCTCCATAGCGATATAGCTTAAAAGAGCAAACATATACGACGGATTTTTATAAAAATCCTCATTTTTTGAAAGCTCGTCCATATAGGCTGCTCCGTCCAGCAACATGTCGATATCTATTCCGCACATAGCAGCCGGAAGAAGACCTACGGGAGTAAGCTCCGAAAATCTTCCGCCTACGCCCGACGGTATAATAAACGTCTTATATCCTTCTTCTTTTGCTATCTTTATCAAATTTCCCTTTTCGCAATCCGTAGTGCATACAATATGTTTTGCCGCTTCTTCCCTGCCGAGTTTTTCCTCCAGCATTTCCTTTATTATCATAAACTGGCTCATCGTTTCCGATGTGCTTCCGCTTTTTGAAACGCAGTTAAATATGCACTTTGTAACGTCTATTATATCAAATAAATAAGCAAGCCTTTCAGGGTCTACATTATCGGCAACATATAATCTCGGATAACCGCCTCTCTTCTCCTTGGGAAGTTCGTTATAATACGGATGATTAATAGCCTGCTGAACGCATATGGGACCCAATGCCGATCCGCCTATACCGAGGACTATAAAAGCATCGGTTTCGTCCTTAACCTCATTTACATAATTTTTTATGTCTTCCGTAACTTCTTTCTGATTATACGGAAGATCTCTCCAGTCCATTCGTCCGTCCCTGCGCTTCTCTTCCATGGCCTTATGCGCCTTTGCGGCTTTTCCTGCCAGAGCCGAAAGTTCTGCGTCGGCTATACCGTACTCGCCGATATATTTTTTCATCATGTTATTATAGTCTATTTTAATTCTGAGATTGTTTTTCTGTTCATTTGAATAAATCATTGTATAATCCTCCTCGGTTAATATTATTGCCGCAGTAATAAAAATGCATAGCAAAAAATATATTATTTTCCTCTGCGGTAATCCGACTTTACGGAATTATTATACCACATATAATCTAAAACCCAACACAAAATTTCTTAGATTATATGACAAAAAACAGACCTCGGAATATATAAATTCTAATCCGAAGTCTGTCATAAATTATTTTCCTTTATCCTACGGCTATTTCGGGGTCTACCGACATATCGTCAAGCGTAACCGCAAATTCCACATGTGTTCCCATGGCTGAAGAATAAATCGACGGTTCCGCAACTGTTCCTAAAACTTCTCCGCTTGATACGGCGTCTCCGGCGGCCACATTAATATCCGCCAGCTGGCCGTATGTAGTTGCCCAGCCGTTGTCATGTTCAATTACCACATAGTTTCCTCTCGTTTCATCTTCGTTTACCTCGGCTACAATTCCGTCCGCAGCGGCGGCAACATTACTTCCCGTTTCAGCCGCTATATACACACTGTCGTTTGTTCTGTACTGATCCAAAGTCGGGTCATACACAAGCGTATCGGGGCTATATCCCATAAGTATATCTCCCTGTATCGGCCATATTAAAGCTATTTCAAAATCGTCAGCGCCGTCCTCTGAATCCAGCACAGCCGTATTTTCTTGAGGTTTTGTTTCCGTAATCTCATTTTCTTTAGGTTTTACGGGTTCCTCCTGCTTTTGTTCCATTTTTTCGGCTCCGGCATTTTTGTTTGTCAGCACCGGCTCGCTGACCGTATTATTTTTTTCCGCAGAGTCATTTTTAACTCCCTTGTTATATGCCGCCGTACCTGCGCATATACCGGCAACTACTATAAAAGCAAACACTGCCGCATATTTGCCCTTATCATTTAAAAATTCCATAAACTTATTCCTTTTCATTTTGGCACCTCCGTAAAAAGTGAAATCTTTGATTTCCCTGAATGTATTATTGCCCTATGAAAAGACGTTTATGCAAATTTTAAAAAAATACGCCGGACTTTCGTCCGACGTATTCGAGGGTGTATATATAATCGCGATTACCTTATTTTAAGATGTCGGCTACAACCTTTTCTGGAATTACAAACTCGGGTGAACCCTGAGCTCCGGCTGCAACCTCATATTTATCAAAGCATATTACAATATTTCCGTCATCATTTATATAGAAGTTCTGATCTTCGGCTATCTTGTCAAATCCGTCGAGCATTTCTTCCTCTCCGGCAATCCAGAACATTCCGCCTTCTTCGGCATTAAGTCTCTTCATTTCGCCTTTAATATAATCGCTGATAGGCGTTACATAATCCGCGCCTTCTTTAAACATACCTTCAAGTGTATAAATTTCTCCCGTATGTTTATCTATTGTATAGTAATTGTGAACGGTCATTGATGATCCCGACGCATAGTATACATATGTGTCTATTACGAGTATATCATCGTTATCACACTTAACATCATAATTATACTCTACGCCCATATGAACTGTCTCATCGCCGAATTCTTCCTTAAGCTCCTTAACGCTCTTCTCAAAGCTTGCTATAACGCTCTCTGCCTGATCCTCAAATTCGTCATTCAATTTCTTTTGTGTTTCTTCATCAAGAAGTCCTTCTATTTTCGGAGTTTCAACTTTTATTTCATAACCGTTATCTTTATTTTCATATTTCCCCATAGTTACAACTTTTACTATTCCGCTCAGTACCGGAACATCGCTCATGGCATACGCAAATGTAGGACTTACGTTAGCTGCAACTCCGAATGCTATAACAAATGCCGCTGCCGAGCCGGCTACAGCCGCAAAACCTCTTTTAGCTTTTGATTTCTTTATCTCTTTATTCGCTTTCATAATCAATTCCTCCGTTGCTTTAATGTTTTCGTACTGTTTTTTAAAATCATCAATTTTTTTACTCATAGTCTTCCACCATATCCTCCTTTAATATTTTGAGGGCCTTATATAATCTTGTCTTGGCTGTACTTTCATTTATGTTCAGCACTTCTGCCAAATCCTTAATCTTCATGTCCTCAAAGTACCTGAGTACTATGACTTCCATATACTCTTTGGGAAGCCTTTCTATCATCTCATTCAGATTTGATATGTTGTAACTGTCTTCGTAAGTATCCTCATTGTCCATAGTTTCAAAAGGTATGACCCTCTGTTTCTTCTTTATATGCGTTATTGCCGTATTGGAAACTATTTTGAAAAACCATGTTTTTATTCTATCAGGCTCTTTAAGATTATCAGCCGCTTTCAGCGCTCTGATTATACTGTCGGAAACAACATCCTCCGCATCCTGCTGATTTTTCATATAGGTAAAGGCAAATCTATACGCACTGTCTATATTTTCATTTATAAATCTTTCTACGAGCTTTCTTCTGCCCATATTTTATTTCACCCTCTTGATTGACGCGTCGTTCTTAATTTGTTTTACACCTATAAGACATATACTCTGGCAAAAAAGTTCTTGATTATCTGTAAAAATTTCTTTCTTCATATTTTCTTAAGATTTAGAAATCCGCATTATGTTTATTTATTGCTGATTTTATAAGGTTTTTCCTTACTCTTTTCATGCAAAAAAGGATACTTTCCATATCGGAAAATATCCCTTTTAATTCAAAGTTTAAAATATTTTAGTACAGTTTAGCTCCTGCGGGAATGCGGTCGTCAACCATAAGCAGGTTAAGTCCTTCATGTCCGTCATATTCATGCACTGCTGAAATAAGCATACCCTCGGAATCTATACCCATCATCTTTCTCGGCGGAAGATTTACGATAGCAATACAAGTCTTTCCTACAAGTTCTTCAGGCTCATAATATTCGTGGATACCGCTTAAAATAGTACGTTTGCGGTCTGTTCCGTCATTAAGAGTAAACTTAAGAAGTTTTTTGCTCTTAGGAACAGCCTCGCACGCCTCAACTTTAACTGCTCTGAAATCAGACTTAGAGAAAGTATCAAAGTCTATCATTTCTTCAAAAAGAGGCTCTATTTTTACCTTTGAAAAATCAACCTTTTCAGGTGCTGCAACTGCAGCAGGCTTGTTCTCAATCTTTTTGGGAGCGTCAAGCGGCTTCATTGTTGGGAAAGATTTCACGTTTTCTTCATGATTCTTCGGGATGCGTCACTGTACTATATTTTCTAAATTTATAAACCTTATAATTACTTCACTATTCGTCATTATTGAATTGTCTTTGTTGTCAATTTGCTGTAAACCAAACAAATTGTTGTCATCCGTTTTACTAAGCACTTCTCAAAAAATATCTAATTTTGCTGCTAAATTCTCGAATGACTCTTGTTTCTTTTCTTCTGTTGCTTCCGCATAAATGTCCATCGTTGTTTCAATGTTTCTATGTCCCATAATGGATTGAATAACTTTTAAATTTGTTT